>CAZRXE010000090.1:0-5032 GCA_964603695.1 uncultured Heliomicrobium sp. | reverse complement strand
CATCGCCACGCCGGATCACTGGCACGCGCCCATCGCTATCGAAGCGATGAAAGCCGGCAAGGATGTTTATTGCGAAAAGCCCATGACCCGCACGGTCGAGGAAGCCAAGAAATTTTATGAAACGGCGAAAGCCACCAATCGCGTGGTGCAGATCGGTTCGCAAACCACTTCCAGCGATCAATGGTGGAAAGCTCGCAAAGCCATCGAAGACGGCATGATCGGTCAGTTGCTGATGAGTCAAGGTTCTTATCACCGCAACTCCATCGAAGGCGAATGGAACTACACGATTGATCCGAACGCCGGCCCGCAAGGCAAAGGCGACGATTATCTGGATTGGAAAATGTGGCTGGGCAATGCGCCCGCGCGGCCTTTCAGCGCCGAGCGTTTTTTCCGCTTCCGCAAGTATTGGGATTATTCCGGCGGCATCGCCACGGATTTGTTTTATCACGTCGTTGCGCCACTCAATCTGTGCTGGGGCGAAGCGCAGTTCCCGCACAAGGTCATGGCTTCGGGCGGCACGTATGTCTTCAAGGACGGGCGCGAAGTGCCAGACACCTTCCACCTGGTCGCCGAATTCCCGAAAGGCCATTCGCTGGTGCTGAGCAGTTCAATGGCCAACAGCCAACACATTCCGGGGCTGATTCGCGGACACGAGGGCACGATCATGATGGTTCCGCAGGGCGCGTTTGAAGGCCGCGTGGATTACATCACCGTCACGCCGGAACGCATCGCCAAAAAGAAATTTGTCGAAAAATGGGGATCGGAAGAAGTCAAACTGATGACCGAAAAACGCGAAACCCATTACGAGAACTTCCTGCGCTGCGTCAAAACCCGCGAGAAAACCGTTCTCGATCCGCTGACCGCCTACAAAGCGATGACCACGATTGCCATGTCCGTGCAGTCTTACCGCGAAGGTCGCGTGCTTTATTTCAATGAGACTTTGCAGAAAGTGACTGACAAACCCATTGAAGGTTTGCAGGCAAAATCTTAATCGCCCAATCAATCACATATCGTCCGCGAAGTCGGCCCAGGCGGCAGGCTTCGCGGACTTTTTTGTCTGCCCATCAGCGAGATACGCCAGTACAACACCGCACGCGTCAGCAAGTGGCTGTCTGAGCCGGCTAATCGCTTGCTAACGCGCGCGGTGCCTTACCAATTCCCTGTCCGGTAATTCGTTTGACAACGTAAGCAAGGCAGCTAAGATACCCACTACATCAAAGTCGCTCATTCAAAGTGGAGTTTCAACCGAATCGATTCGGACAAATCAATTTGGAATGCCGGCTCGTCAAGCCGCCGGTTTTCCTGATCACAAATGCAAACCAAGCCCCGCAGATGGTCAATCATTTTCTGAAATCGTGGCTGCTCGAAAAGCTTCGATTCGTGGAGTGTGGAGTTATGACGCAGAAGTCCAAGTTTGTCAGGCTCTTTCTCGCCGCGGCCTTGATTCTTACTCAGTTGCCGTTGGCCGGTATCGCCGCCATAACCGACAAAACCGAAACCAAGCTCGCAGCCTTCCCGGATACCATCACCGGAACTCTCGAAGGCGATGTGTTCGATGCGGGCGGACTGCCGATTCCCGGCGTCAGCATACGTGTTACGAACCTCGAAACCGGCAACACTCGCGCAACGCAAACGGATGCCGCCGGACATTACCGCATCACCTTCCTTCCGCTGGGCGTTTACAAGATCGAAGCGACCAAAGAAGGTTTCTTCATCAAGGAATCATCGTCAATACAGTCGTCCATCAAGATTCAAGTCAACAAAACCTTCAACCGCGTGCCGCCGATCATTATGTCTGCGGGGCCGCCGCCTCAAGCGCCAGCCATTGCGGCGGCGCAACCGACTCCCACTCCACAACAATCCGCCGCGCCGTTGGCCAAAGACGACATCACCGGACAATTGACCACACAGTTCGATTCCACGCGCCGCAGCAACGCCGACGAACAAATGGTCGCGCTGTTGCCGCTGGCGAACATCCGCAGCTTCGACGATCTGGCCTTGCTGGCCGCCGGCGTCGCGCCGCCGCCGCAAGTTCGCGGTGCGGCAGGCCCGGGCATTGGTTCGGGCATCGGCACGCCGGGACAATTTTCAGTCAACGGACAACGCGCGCGCTCGAACAACTTCACCGTTGACGGTTCGGACAATAACGACGAAGACGTCGGCGTGCGCCGACAAGGTTTCGTCGCGCTGGTTCCGCAATCCATCGAAAGCGTCAAGGAAATCCAAATCGTCACGCATTTGTGGGACGCCGAACAGGGACGCAGCATCGGTTCGCAGGTCAACGCCGTTTCCAAATCCGGCAGCAATCAGATTCACGGCACGGCCTACGACTTTTTCAACCACAGCGCACTCAATGCGCGGAACTTTTTCGATTACTCATCGAAGAACGCCCCGCCCACTGCATTGACTGGAATAGATGCTCAGCAATATGTGAATGGGCAACCGGTCAGCACCCGGAGGATTCCCGTTCAGATCAACGGCACGAACGTCCTGCTGCCGAATCCGTCGCAAGGCAAGGATCAGTTCCAACGCAATCAGGGCGGTGCGACGCTGGGTTTTCCGATTCTGAAAGAGAGGACGTTCTTTTTCGGCTCTTTTGAACGACAGGACATCAAGGCGCGGCAGGAAACGCATTTCGCCGTTCCCACCGTCACGCAACGCGGCTTTCTGGGCTTCGGCGCAACGGGCTTTGTGGCGCGCGACGATCAGGGAACCGGAAACGGTCAAGTCCTTCCTGCAACGTTTGTGGCCGGCGATTCCGTGTTCTCGCTCTTTCCGTTTCCCAACAATCCTGTCGGCCCTTACGGAGCAAACACGCTGACACAGGTGCTACCGGCGGACGCACACGGAACTATCTTTTCCATGAAGTTCGATCACAACTTCAATCTGTTCGGCCAGGCCACGCACATTCTGACCGGACGCTACAATTTCACTGACGACGAGAAACAAGTGCCGGTGGTCGGCGGCGCGATCTTTTCCGGCGTTGTGCCGAAAGTACGCACGCAAAACCTCTCGCTGTTTTTGAACAGTCAGTTGTCCGCTTCCCGCGCCAATCAGTTCCGCGCCAGCTATGGTCGCACGGCATTGACCTTCACTGAGCTTCGGGATTCCTTCCTGCAAAAACCGTTTTTCCTGCCCAATGAAAGCTTTCTGCTCAATGCGCCGCTGTTGACGAACGAAAGCGGCCCGATTAATCCGGTCGCGGTCAAATACTCAACCTTTGGCAGCAAAGATGTCGGCGGCGCTGAATTCACCAGTTTGGGGCCGGTCGGACAAGTAGTCGTTACGCCTTTCAGTCCGGTGGGATTGGACGTTTACCTGTTCCCGCAGGCGCGCGCCAACAACACCATTCAATTCGCCGATACTCTGACCTGGTTTCGCGCCAGTCACATTTTCAAATTCGGCGGGGATATTCGCCGCACTCAACTAAACAGTCTGCTCAACCGCAACTACCGTCCCCAGATTCTGTTCGGGGGCACGCCGGATTTGACCGCACAATTCAGCGAAGCGCCGATCAAAAACATCAGCAGGTTCGGCCCGACTCCGGGCTTTTTCACGGGAACGGATCTGGCCAGTTACGGACTGCCGACAGGCATTTTTCAGTCGCTGGCCTTCGGCACACCGGATTCGACCATCGGGTTGCGATTCTGGCAGCTCAACTTTTTCACCAATGACAACTGGCGCGCCCGGCGCGGGCTGACGCTGGATTACGGCGGGCGATACGAATTGAACACCGTGCCGCGCGAAGTCAATTCGCGCATCGAAAAAACCTTCGCGCTCAGTCAGCTTCCAACGGACGATCCGTCGCTGAGGTTGGCGCGGCAAATCGCCTCCGACCGCTTCCAGTTGATTAGCCGGCAAGCCTTGCTCGACTCCTACAATGCCACCATCAATTCATTGCGGCAGACGGTGGGAAATCGCGACGCCATCTTCGACCCGGATCGAAACAATTTCGGCGGTCACGTCGGTTTTGCCTGGGATCCTTTCGCCAGCAACAAAGACCAATCCGGCAAGACCGTGATTCGTGGCGGCATCGGAGCCTATTACGATCTGACTCTGGGCAGCGTCGTCAGCCAGTCTCGCAACGTCTTTCCCACTTCCCTGCCCGTCAATGTTGACCTGAATACTTTCGCTTATGACCTCAACCGGTTTTATGAAGAAGGCGGAACCGGAATAAGGGCGCTCTACAACCTGAATTTCGTTCGGGTTCCCATCGTCAAAGACAATCAGGTAACGACTTCACCGCTGATCGGCACAAGCACGCAAAATCAATTGAACGCGATTCAATTGCCTTCCGGCATTCTGCCTCAATTGCTGGGCTTGCTGTTCAATCCAACAGTGGCCGGAACCTTGCCGTCAGGCGGCGGACTGGCGTTCACCTTGCCGAACAACAACCTGAGATCGCCTTACGCGCTGCAATACAACCTGCAAATCGAGCGGGAGTTGTTTTCAGATTTTCTGGTCAATCTGGCTTATGTCGGCACCCGCGGCGTGAAGCTGACGCGATTCCGCACGCCCAACGGCGGCCCTAATTCAATTGCTGTTCCGATTGATCCTTTAGGTTTGCGGCAGCCTGACCCCATTTTGGCAGTTTCGCTTGCGCCTCTCAGCGATCCGTCGCCGGGCGGACGCCGAACACGACCGAACCCAAACCTAGGCGCGTTCACCATTTTCGATTCTTCGGCGGCGTCTAATTATCATTCGCTGCAAACCAGCCTGAGCAAACGCTTCTCGAACGGCTATCAGTTCACGACAGCCTACACATGGTCGCACGCGATTGACGATGTTTCGGATGTCTTCGACGTGGGCGGCGCGTTCGCTTTGCCGCAGGACGACCGCGCGTTACAACTCGAACGCGGCAGCGCGAATTTCGACATTCGTCATCGTCTGGCGCTCAGCGTCATCGGCATGGCCTTCGCCGCCACGGGCCATCTCAGTCCAGTAAGCGGCGCCATCACGCAGGAAGTCATCGATGTCCTGGCCGTGCTGAATGCGTTACGGGCCGCGTTTCCCCCCAGACAGATTCACGACC
>CAZRXE010000089.1:0-2213 GCA_964603695.1 uncultured Heliomicrobium sp. | reverse complement strand
AGCCACGTCAACCGCAATTCATATTTCAACCGCCCGCTGACCGCTTCAGGCAAAGGCCGCCCGCGATGAAAGAGTTCCCAGGTGCGTTCGACCTGGAACTTCAACAGCGCGGCGTAACGTTCGCTGAAACGATTTTCGCGCAGTTCATCAAAGCCGACGCCGAATCGCGCCATTTCGTCTTCGGGCAGATAAACACGATCCTTTTGAATGTCCACGGCCACGTCCTGCCAAAAGTTCGCCAGTTGCAACGCCGTGCATATCTGATCCGAAAGTTGATGCAGGCGTTCATCTCGATAGCCGAACAGCAGCAAGATTAACCGCCCGACGGGATTAGCCGAGCGCGTGCAGTAATCCAGCACTTCATCGAAATCGGCGTAGCGGCGCTTGGTCACGTCCTGTTTGAAGGCGGAGAGCAGGTCAGCTAGCAGTTTCTTCGGCAGGTTCAATTCCTTAACAGTTGCCGCCAACGCAATGAAGACCGGATGATCGGTATCTCTGGCAAAACAGCGATCCAGTTTTTGTTGCCAGTCATCAAGCGCCGCCAGCCGCTGCGTTTCGGTAAGGCCTGAAGTTTCGTAGCCTTCGTCGGCGAAATCATCCGCAGTGCGGGCGAAGGCGTAGATGCTGTAAACGTGCTTTCGCAACTGCGAAGGAATCAGCACGGAGCCGACCGGAAAGTTTTCGTAATGGCTTTCGGCCATCTGCCGGCAGTAAGCATACGCAGCTTCGGTATCAATTTCCTGGCGGGTGTTCAGGAGCGAGACAGTTTCCATTGTCGAGTCCACGAAAATCGCTCAAGCGCCGCAGCATTTTTTGTATTTCTTGCCGGAGCCGCACGGACACGGATCGTTGCGTCCGACTTTGGCCGAAGCGGTGGGCGCGGGCTTGGGTTCGATGGGTTTGGCATAGAGCCGTTCCATTGGCAGCGGGAAGGGCGCGGGACCGATCCAGGCGCGGTCGTATTCCTGCTCTTCTTCGTCGTCGTCGCGCAGATCGTTTTTCGCCCAGCGATCCTGCCGAAGGGCTATGGCTTCAGGGTCGTAGAAATCCAGAAAATCCTGGCCGAACTCATCCGCCGGATCGAAGTCGCGCGAATTCAGATGCCGGACGAAATCAGCGTACTTGCCCCAGATTGATTCGCTGATGACGCGGCGGTGATACGCGCCCTGCACCGCCTGCAAACCGCGTTTCCGATCCAGCACCGCCGGGCAAATAATCATTTGCGTCAAAAACACGCGGTCGGCTTCCTGCGAATCGCGCAGCAAACCAATCAAAAAATCAGTCACGCGCGGGCGAACGGCTTCGTTTTCCAGGGCGATGCGCGTCAGGGCTTTGGCCGATTGCGTACGGGCGAAGGAATAATCCACGTTGTCGCGATGATAGCCGCGATATTCCAAAATGAAGTTCACCAACGGTTCGACCGCCGCTTCGCCGAATTCGGCCAGGTAATCCGGCCAGCGATCCGTCACCCATTGCTGTTCGGCGAAATAAGAATCCATCACCACGGAAAGCAGTTCCGGCAACAGCGCCGGATCGTGCAACAAACTGAGAATCGTCACCGTGTGCAGTTCGATCCAGAATTCGCCGCGCTGGCCTTCGTACCAATAATCTTCGTTGTGCAGAATTTCGAGCAGCTTCGGCGTGGCTTCCCCGCCCCGTTGCACCAGTTCCTGAATGTGTTCGAGCGTGACGCGGTCTTCTTCCTTGAACAATAAATCAATCAATTCCGCCGTCGTCATCCCGGCATAGTTGAACATTGTAAATTCCTTCCCTTTTGAAATCCTTTTGAAATGAGAATGCCAGGGATGATGTCATCGCATGTGGGAATTGTCGAGCCATCGCTCCGGCACGCTTCGTGCTATATTTGCCGCGAATCTTGCTGAAAAATCCGAGGTGTTTTTATGGATAAAGAAGTCAGAGAACTCGAAAGAGCGCTGGAACAAATCTGGGACATCGCGACGAACAAATTTGGTCTCGATCCGTTTCCAACGCGCTTCGAGGTCGTTCCGGCGACCGTCATGTATGAGATCGGCTCTTATGCCCTGCCCGGACGCTATTCGCACTGGACCTTCGGCAAGGCGTATCACAAGATGAAGACGATGTACGATTTCGGTCTCTCGAAAATCTACGAGGTCGTCATCAACTCCAATCCGTCCTACGCCTTTTTGCTGGAAAACAATTCGCTGCTGCAAAACAAACTGGTCATTGCGCAC
>CAZRXE010000088.1:0-1840 GCA_964603695.1 uncultured Heliomicrobium sp. | reverse complement strand
TGGCGGCGGTCAGTGGCCGTGGCCGAGCGACGAGCGGCAATCTCTCGCACCAGTCTTTCCAAACGCGGCAAACTCGCTTCAGTCAATTTGGTCAATTCCGATGCTTCGTTTTCATCACGCAAGCCTGCAACGCCGAACATCACACGCGGAGTTTCGCCACCGCTCCAGCGAGCGAATTCCAAACCGTGTATGGCGTAGCTTTCGCGCTCGCCGAGTCGTCGGACTTCGATCAACTCCGGCGCGCAACGAACAATTCGTTCGCGCCAGGGATTGTCCGGCGGTTCGCTTGCCGGCCAATACAATTCGCGCGGATGAGCGTTGAGCAATTCGTCTTGTGTGGCGAGTTGAACGGCAGTCAGCGTTTCGCGGCGTTCGTCCACTTCAAAACATTCGGTGCGCGCCCCCAGATGCGAGGTGTCGAGCAGCGCCAGCCGCTCGATTGCGGTTTGCGCGCGTCCGTCTGGCAGACAAAATCGCAAGCATTTGGCTTTTTGGTCGAACTGTTGTTTGGCTTCGCGTTGCTGGTTGAAATTTGTCAACCAGACCAGACCCGCCGCAATCACGCCGTCAGTGTCGGCTAGCGATTCCGCCGCGCAAGCGCCGACGGCCAGGGTGATTTCCTTGCCCCGTTTGAACTTCAATCGCGCGTATTTAGCGGGCGTGAAAGCCGGTTGCTCCGCGTCAGACGTTGTTCGCGGCAAAGGCGCATTCAGTAATCGGGCCAGCAATTGCGCGTAAATCCGCCGCCGTTCCGGCAATTCCAACTCTTCCGTTTCAATTCTTTCACGCCAGCGCGCTTCATTGCGAAGCGTCAGCGCGATGATTTCGCGCCCCAGGCCGCGCTTCGCGTGCAGGATCAGTTCGGCGTCTTCGACGGCATAGCTCGTCACGCGCCAGCTTTGCGAATGCTCGTCGTCCCACCAGGCAAAAATCAGCTTGCCCCATTCCACGCTCCATTCGCAGTTTTTGCGGCGGAGCGTGAAGGCCGCCTCGCCCAGCAACAGCGTCCACGGCGCGTCATTGAGCATGGCTTGTTCCAGCGCGTACTTGGCTTCGGCGGCTTCCTGACTATTCGTAATTGGAATCATGGCGATGTCTTCCTGGTGACTGTTCCGGTGAATCTGATCAGGCGCGCCGCTGGGCCAACTTCTTGTGGCGCGTTCGGCGGCTATGCTACCATCCGGTCGTAGCGGAATCACAATGATTCGACCGTCCTTGATTCAGATCAATCACTCAACAGCGTCCAATACGAACAACGTTCGGAGCCGCCGCTTACCGACTTCACCCGGAGCACTATGGTTTGTCATAACTGTGGACGAGAGATCAAACTCATTGGCAAAGTCCTTCGCAAGGACGAATGCCCGCATTGCAACGCCGACATGCACTGCTGCAAAAACTGCCGCTTCTTCGATCCGGGCCGCAGCAAACAGTGCAGCGAAACACAGGCTGATTACGTTTCGGACAAGCTGAAGGCGAATTTCTGCGAATATTTCGAGGCTAACAATCGCGTCCCGCTCACTTCGCGCGGCGGCGCGCAAAGCGTTCAACGCGATGATGTTCGCAAGGCTTTCGATAATCTATTCAAGAAAAAGTGATGCGCCGAAAACGATTGGCGTTCCCGGTTGTACACCTTCACGAAGGCTTTCATCCCAAGAGTTTTTTGTTTTATGGAAAATCGTTTTTCATTCCCGGCAACGATTGCTGAACCGTTGCCAAGCGCGGGAGATTCGCCGCTGACGGACGTGCCGCCGGAACAGTATCAAACTGTTATTTACCGCTTGCCGCAGGCGTTTCCGCCGCCGCAATTCGTTGAAGTCAACCGGCACGAACTGACTGCTGG
>CAZRXE010000087.1:0-2842 GCA_964603695.1 uncultured Heliomicrobium sp. | reverse complement strand
CTGCCATTACGCCATTGACCGTCTGAAACAAACCGTGCCGATTTGGAAAAAAGAAATCTTTGAAGATGGCGAAGCCTGGGTCGAAGGCCAAATGCCGGATACAGCCATTTAGGAACAGCGTGAAAATAAAGCGACCAATTCACCGCAGAGCTGCTCTGCGGTGAATTGGTCGCTTTATTACAGCCTGCAAGAAAATTTTCGACTTTCCTGAATCCCCCCCCGTCCAAGCTCGCGGCGGGAAAAGCCCGCTGACAAACGCTGGCTTCTACACACGAATCGCTCAACAGATCGAGAACGATAGAGCGACAAAGGAAGGCAATCTGATTCAGGTTATGGAAATCACCGACGACCAGATCATCGAGCGCACACTCGCCGGTGACACGGACGCTTTCAGCTTGCTGGTACGCAGGTGGGAACGGCCTATTTACGGGCTATCCTTGCGGATGCTGGGGCGCGATGAGGACGCGCGCGATGTTTGTCAGGAAACTTTTCTGGCGGCCTTTCGCAACCTCCGGAAGTTTCGCGGCGACGCCAAGTTCTCTTCCTGGCTTTATCGCATCGCGCTCAACGCCTGCCACACAAAACTCCGTAAAAACAGCGGCGCGGCGGAACAGTCCATAGATCAGGAAGACGATGAAGGGCGCAAATTCGAGTTGGCCGACGACGGCGCTGAATTCATGCCGGACCGTTTACATCGCGACCAGCGCGCCACAGCCGTCCGCAGAGCTTTGCAAGCCTTGCCGGCGGAAATGCGGCAGGTCATCGTGATGAAGGAATACGAAGAGCTGACCTTTGCCGAAATCGCGGAAATATTGAACGTTCCGGTCAGCACAGTGAAATCAAGGTTGTACACAGGGCTTCAACAAATGCGCGCGCGGCTGGAAAAGATGCGCGGCGCTTTGTGAACCCAGCAGTAAGGTAAGGAGGCAAAACGCCATGAAAGACACGAACAAAATGAATTCCCAAAACGCTTGTGACCGGAAAGAAGAATTGGTCACGTATCTGTACAACGAAGCGACCGCCGCCGAGCGTGCTTCGTTCGAGCGTCACCTGGGCGAATGCGAACCGTGTGGCGCGGAATTGAAAGCCTTCGGGCGCGTGCGCGAAGAGTTGACCACCTGGCAGGTGGGCTTCGCGCCGCGCACTGAACTGGTTTTGCCGCGCGGCAAAATGGAAGTGCTGCGCGAACTGATCGGCCTGTTCCCAGTTTGGGGGCGCGGATTGGCGATGGCGGGCGTGACGGCAATGCTGGTCGCGTTTTTTATCAATCTCGGAAACACCGCGCAGCCAATTTCGGCGGGCGGCAATTCGCAAACGGCGATGTCTCAGCAACAGATTGAAGCTCTGGTCAAACGGGCCGTGGCCGAAGAGCGCGCCAAAATCCAGCAAGAAACGCAGGCGCAATTCGCTAATTTCAAAGCGCAACTCGACGCCGAACATCAGGCGCAACTGCAAGCCGCCAGCGCCGAGCATCGCGCCAAGCTGGAAACCATCAAGGCAAGTCTGAAACAGGAAATTCAAAAATCCGGTAGCCAGCGCGGCTCGATTCGTTCGTTTTTCGCCATGGGCGACGAACAGCAAGAACCCTGGGGTGATGCGCGATGAAAATCAAACGACATCCAGATGCAAAAAGTGTTGGTCGTTTCGGCGTATGGTCGCCAATGTTTTTGGTCGCCTTGTTGATGTTCGCGACGACCGTAACACTGGCGCAAGCAATCCGCCGCCCGGCGAAAATGCAACGGCAGATTCAAAAGAAGTTGGACAAACAAACAAACAACACTTCGACGCCGGTTGGCGAAACTTCCACCACGACACCGACGGAAAACAGCCTCAAACAAGGCTCCGCGCCATCGCAACATCCAAGCCTGGACGGCATTCGCAATCGCAACATCCTGTCCATGTTCAGCCGCGAAGAAGCGCAAATGATTATTCCCGGATTCGGTCGTCCGCCGGCCCTGCTCATTATCTTTCGCCAACTGCAATTGACGCCGGAACAGAAAGAGCAGATCAGGACGATTCGATTGCGCACCGGCGACCGGCTGGCGGTCTTGCAACGCGAACGCGCGCAACTTGAGCAGCAAATCGAAGAAGCGATTTACGGTGAAAACTTCAGCGTCGAACGCGTGGATGAACTGGCCGCCAAAGCCGGCGAAAAGCAAAGCGAGATCGTCAAAATCCAAGCCGGCATCGAGGCGCGCTTTCGCCAGATTCTGACGCCGGATCAGTTTTACGTCTTTCAATTTTTGATCGGCGAAATGGTCATGCCGCAACGCCGCGTCAATCCGCAACAATTGCGGCAACAACAATTGCGAAGGCTGGGGCCGAATACGACGACTCGTCCGCCGCTCAATGAAGACAACTGAATTTCCAACTCTCGCCTTGAACGATTAAAGTTGCGGGCAGGCTGATTTCCCATCAGCCTGCCCGCATTTTTATTTTGGACGAAAAGATTCCGTGCAACTGACCATCACAGACAAATTGCTGCTGAGTTGTTTGCTGCCCACCGCCGCCGGCAACGAACGATTGCGCCAACTGCAGATCGCGGAACCGACGCTGGATTGGGCGAAGGCGGTTCAACGCGCGGACGCTCATCACGTCGCGCCGTTGCTTCGCTTCAATCTGGCGCGGGCGAGCGTGTTGGAACAGTTGCCGGTCGAGCAGCAAAGCCGGCTTCGCGAAATCAGCGGGCCCTGGGCGGCGCGGCATCTCGCTTACGTCAGCGAAGCGGCGCGCTTGATTGCGGCACTCGGCGAAGCAGGCATCACGGCCATTCCGCTGAAAGGCGCGGCGTTGATGCTGGGCGATTACTATCCGCAAGCCGGTTTGCGCGCGGCAACCGACA
>CAZRXE010000086.1:0-6286 GCA_964603695.1 uncultured Heliomicrobium sp. | reverse complement strand
GTAGTTCAAATGCGCACGGCGCAGTTCCAGTCCCGAACGCAAACTCAGATTGCCGCGCGTCCAGGTGTGCAGTGCTGATGCTTGCGGAATCGTCTGGTTGTTGATGATCGCCGATTCACCGCGCAGCCGAATGAAGCGAATGCCCGTGCCGTCCAACGAAACGAACAAACCTTTGTCGGCATCCACGCCGATCTGTTGCAGCTTGTCGGCGACTTTGGTTGCGCCCAGCGTGTTGTTGCGCGTGCGTTGCACACCAGCGCGCACTTCCAGCAATTGCGATGGCGTGATGGTGTAAAGAAACTGCGCGACGCCCGATTGCCAGCGGCGCGGTTCGCGGATGCGATCTGTCAACACACCGCTCATTGCTTCGTTCTGCGCAAAGCCGTAGCGCACACTCGCCGTCAGGTTGTCGCGCAATTTGTGATCGGTGCGAAGCAGGAAAGAATTCTGGTTGTAATCGCTTTGCACGGTGCTGCTCAGCAAGATGGTTCCCGCTTCGCCATTCGCCGCATTGCCGTCAAAGAGCGCGGTCGGAAATCCTGCGCGCGTGGCATTGGTTCGATCTGTCGCGGGCAGCGGTGCAAACGTGCTGCCCGTCGGCAACCCCGTCGCCGGAATGATGCCCGTGTCCAGATAAAACGCTTTGTGCAGTTGCCGCAAATCACCGCGCATCAGGTTGATGAGATCAGCGTTCGGCAAGGTCAGCGACGAAGTGATTTCGCGCCGCTGCCGAAAGCCTTCGTAACTGCCGAAGAAAAAATGTTTCTCTTTGACGATGGGGCCGCCAACAGTTCCGCCATACAGGTTCTGTCGGAAAGGCGGCGTTTTCGCCGTGCCGTCGCGATTGAGAAAAGGGCCGTAGTTGAAAAAGTCGCGCGCATCAAGCGCATCATTGCGCAAAAACTCATACGCCGAACCGCGCAGCGAGTTACTTCCCGATTTGGTAACGAGATTGATCTGGCCGCCGCTGCCGCGTCCGTAGGTTGCATCGGCATTCGACGTGATGATGCGAAATTCCTGAATGGCTTCGGTCGAGACGATGTTCGGAATTGCATTGCCCAGACTGCTGAATCCGCCGCCAGGCGCGAGACCGTCCACGCGCTCGTCATTCGCCGCAAAACCATCAATCGCGTAGTTATTGGTTGTCGTGCGCGCACCTCCAATCGCCGGGCTGCCGTTGGAACTCGCAGGCGTGGCAAAAACGCCGGGCGCAAGCACGACCAGCTTGTTGAAGTCCTTGCCGTTGAGCGGCAATTCGCGCACGCGTCGTTCATTGACCAGACCAGAAATCTCGCCGCTCTGCGATTGCAGCGATACGCCATCGGCTTCGACATTGACGGTGGCGCTGACGCTGCTGACTTTGAGTTGAATCAGCACTGCCCGTTGCTCGCCGACGTTGAGAAGCACGTCGCGCTTATCAATCGAAGCAAAACCCGCCTGCTCGACATTCAACGTGTAATTGCCCGGCGGCAGGAGCGGCAACAGGAAAAAGCCTTCGCTGTTCGTGGTGGCCTTGCGTTCCAGGTTTGTAGCCGTGTTGACGGCTTTGACCGTAGCGCCGACCACGCTGGCGTTTTGCGGGTCTACGACAGTTCCGCTCAGCGTGGCAGTGGCGGATTGCGCGTAAGCGAATGGCGCAATCGCCAAAAGCGTGATGCCAATGATGCAGTTCAAAATGTGCTTTTTCATAATTCCTGATGTAGCGCGGACTGCGAGTCCGCGTAAGTTTGCAGTGCGGACTGGCAGTCCGCACTACACGGTTATTTCGCTGCATTGATCGCTTCGGCCAGATGTTCGATGCGATGCAGGTTCGTAAAAAAACTGGTTGTCCTCATGGCAGCGGCGGGCGTGGCATTGGCCGATACCGTGAAGGCCGCGCGCACGATACGGTCACTGTCGGTGCAAAGCTGCGCGACACGTTCGCAGGCGCGACGTAATTCTTCGTCGTTACTGATGCTGCTGTTTTCGTTAATGGAGGCGCTGCTGTTCGGCAGCACAGACGCAAGCGAGGCGCGCAACTGCAATGTTTCGTCGCGTAAGCCGCGGGCGTGCGAATGCAGCAACGAAAGCCAAGCGCCGCGCGCCGCCGCATCCAGCGTTTGCAATTGCGCGACAGAAAACCGTCCGGCCAATTGGCGTAAGGCTCCGGCGTGACGCGCCATCTGCCGCGAACGCTGTAACGTGGCAGCAGCCAAACGCTCGATCTCGTTGTCCACCTGTTCCACCGCTACGCCACGCGCGGCGAAATAGCGGCGTAGCTCCGCATCCAAAGGCAATTTCGTCACGGTGACTTCTTCGCGTTCGATGGCAACGGCGGGCGCGGCTGGCGAAGCGCGTAATCTTCGCGCGGCTTCAGCGACGGTTTGGAGTTGAATTTCGACGGCAGGATTTGTGCGCAATGACGACAGGGCTTGCAGCAATTCAGCTTTGCGCGCGTCGGTTTCCAAAATGCCTTCGATGCGCAGTTTGCCGTTTGCGGTGCGGCGCACTTCGATTTGTTCGTGCGTGTCGGCCTTGGCTTGTTGCAACAGACGCAGGGCTTCGATTTCCAGCTCAGCGGTCGCGGTTGCGGTCGCAGTGGGAACGACAGCAGGTGACGCCACAGGCGCAAGCGGCGAAGGGCTGACATTTAGACTAACCGAAGGCGCAATGGCAGGCGCATGGCTCGGCGCGCTTTCGCGTGTCGGCGCAACCGGCGAGACACTGCGCGGCGTCGGTTTCATCGCGGGCTTTGCGGGCGCAAACCACCAACCCAGTTTTTGCCCGACAACAACGGTCAGCAACAACAGCGTTAGTAAGATGGTGATCGTGACAGGCCGCAATAACCATTGGATTAAGGATTGCGGGTTGCGGATTACAGATGGCGGATTTGAGAGCAAGCCTTGTGATTCGGAGTGCCGTGCAAACAGTAGTCGTGGCGAGTCTGTACTTTCTTCCACTCCGCATTCCGCACTCCGCATTCCGCATTCATACGTGATTTCCAGATGCGGCCACGAACCACAGAAAGTCAGACGGGCTTCCAGCGTGCGATGGTCGCTGAATGTTGCGCGTGCGGCTTGCTCAAATGCGCCGGATGGCGGCGCGACGGCATGGAAGAACAGCAGGCGCACGCCTTGTTCGCTGAAAATTTCGATGAACAGCGTTTCGTGCGCGGCTTCGATGCTCAATGACAGTTCGTTGCGCTCCGCGACGTGCAGTTTGTGGCTGCTGAGCACTTCGCCGTTGACGGCAATGCGCAACGCCGTCGGGTCGTGTTCATACACATCGCGCCAGCGTCGTTCCAGCTTTTGCCACGAAGCGCGCGCGTTGCGTTTGGGTTTGAAGGCAGTTGGTTTGGTGGGTGCAGGCTTGTTGCTCGCATTCGGATCAGGCCCCAACATTTCAGGCGGATCACGATGATCGAGCGAAGGCAGTTTCAGCAACCGATTGATGCGTTCCAGACAATCAGCGCAACTGACGAAATGCGCGAGTTTCGGCGCATCAATCAATTCCGCCCGATTGGCAAGGTACAGATCTTCGAGGTGGCGCGACGGCAAACATTCGCCTTGCCGTGTGGCATAAATAGCCTGTCGCAACTGCTCCGTCAGTTTCTCGCTGGTAAGTGGCTCCAATTCCGGTAAGGCTGTTGCGGACAAAAAGCCGAGCCTTTGCGGCTCCAGCAAAAAGGCTTTGACTTCGGCCCGCGCCACGCGCAGCAATTCCGCCACCGCCTGCCGCGACGTGCAGAGCATCGGCGCGATTTCGCTTGGATAATAGCCGTGAAAAAAACGCAGAATCAGCGCGCTCGCGGCCTTCGCGCTTTCTTTGCGCGCGCACACGAATTGGCAGATCGTTCGCAACTCCGACAAGGTTTCCAATCGTTGCCCGGCGTCATCGTGCAGCGCCTGCAAGCCCGCCACGACCGAATCGTATTCCACCAGCAACGACGGATTCGCCGGGCTACGCTGGGCGCGCGTCAATTGCGAACGGTGCAAATTGCGCAACACCGTGAACAAGTAGGCTTCGAGGTTTTCAATCGCCGCGAAATCCGCCCCGCCCAGCCGCAATTGCACGAACACATCGTGAACCAAATCCTCCGCCCGCGCCTGATCATGTCCGGTCAGATGCAACGCCCACTCGAACATCTGTTCGTAATGCGTCAGAAACATCTCTTCCGCCGCAGGCACGGCATGCAACCTGAATTGTCGCGTGTGTTTGTGCATCACAAATTCTCTGCGTCCTCACTGGGAATGAGTGCAGCAAACACGCGCGCATCAGGTTTCGGCTTCCTGTTTTTTATGAATTGCCGTTATGGGTAGGCTAATGGCCTGAATCAAGGAATGAATGGCGCTACTTAACGCGAAGGGCTGGGTAGACGCCCACCAGGAATCCCACCAATACCGCAGGCAACCAGCTCGGGAAAACAGGTTTGCCCGGGAAACTACCGTCAGGAACTTCGCGGCCCGCGCCTCCACTCACAAAAAAAACAGAAATTACGTTCAGCCACTTGCCGGAAAAGCGGCTTCGGCGTTAGGCTATGTAGCATATTGGCTATGCAGCATATTAGCCAGAAAGAAATCGGTACGGAACTGAGGTTGGATATGAGCAAGAATTCTCTCTCTTTTACGGCAGCCGTGATCCTGCAAGCATTGGATCACGGGTATCAGTACGGCTTTGATGTGATGGCCGCGACGGGCTTGCCGAGCGGCACGATCTATGCGGCGCTCAGGCGGTTGGAAAAAAACGGCTACATCAAAGGGCAGTGGGAAAAGCAGGCCATTGCGCTGAAAGAACAGCGTCCGGCGCGCCGCTATTACGAATTGACGAAGGCCGGACAGGAAGTGTTGGCCGAAGCGGTCGCGCGGTATCACCTGCTCGGACAGTCGTCGCTGGTCACGAGCCAGCCCCGCACTACGGATTAAAGGCCAGCCATGAAATTACATCTGCGCTTGATCCGCTTCATCGGCCTGATCGTGCCGCGACGGCTGCGCGCCGAATGGCGACAGGAATGGGAAGCCGAGTTGCACTACCGCGAAGCCCAGTTGGCGGAGTGGGACAATTTGGACTGGCAAACGAAACTGGAACTGTTCCGCGCAAGCTGTGGCGCGCTGTGGGATGCGCTGCTGCTGCAACCGGAACGATGGGAGGACGAAATGATGCAAGATTTACGGTTTGGCGTGCTGATGCTGCTCAAGCACAAAGGCTTCACAGCAGTGGCGGTGCTGACGCTGGCGTTGGGCATCGGGGCGAACACGACGATCTTCACAGTGGTGGAAGCGGCGCTCCTGCGCGGGTTGCCCTATCAAGCGCCCGAACGGCTCTATCACTTGTTTGAAGCAACCCCGCAGACGCAATTTTCGCAGCGCGAGTTTTCTTATCCTGATTATCAGGATTATCAACAAAACCAGGTGCTGGAGGGGCTCGCAGCTTACACGGGCGGTGGCGGCATTCTGAGCGGGCGCGGCGAACCGCAACGCGTTTTGGCCCCCTCGGTGTCGGCGAATTTCTTTTCCGTGCTGGGCGTCGAACCCGTGCTCGGTCGCACCTTTCGCGTCGGCGAAGACAAGCCCGGCGCAGAGCGTGTAGCCGTGCTGACCTATGGGCTGTGGCAGCGGATGTTTGGCGGCGACGCCAACATCATCGGGCAAACGTTGATCATCAACGGCAACAATTTCACCGTTATCGGCGTGCTGCCCGCGAGCTTTCAATTCGCGCTGCGTCCGGCGGATGTCTGGTTGCCGTACCAACCGACGCAGAATCAATTGACGCGCCGCTTTCTGCACGGCACGAATCTGATCGGACGGTTACGTGCAGGCGTCAGCCGGGAGCAAGCACACGCGGAACTCAACGCCATTGCCAGCCGCATCGCCGAGCAGCACAAGGAATCCCACGCGGGGACGCGGCTCCTGCTCGTGCCGTTGCAGGAGCAGGTGACGGGCACTGTCAAGCCGATCCTGCTGGCATTATTGGGCGCAGTGGGCTTTGTGCTGCTGATGGTGTGCGCGAATGTGGCCAGTCTGCTGCTGGCGCGTTCGCTGACGCGGCAAAAAGAAATTGCGGTGCGGGCTGCGCTCGGTGCCACGCGCTGGCGCGTCGTGCGGCAACTGCTGACCGAAGCGACGCTGCTCGCGCTGCTCGGCGGCTTCGGCGGGCTGCTGCTGGCGTGGTGGGGAACGGCAGCGCTCACGACAGCACTGCCTGAAACGCAACTCAACGCCATGCCTTTTCTCCGGTCGTTGCGCCTCAATACGGGCATCTTGACGTTTGCCTTTGCCACCTCAGTGCTAACGGGCATCGTCTTCGGGCT
>CAZRXE010000085.1:0-3159 GCA_964603695.1 uncultured Heliomicrobium sp. | reverse complement strand
GCCCCTCGGTTGCCTGAACACTTCCCGCCCTGGCTGAATTTTTACGATCCCAATGATTATCTGAGTTATGCGGCGAAAACCGTTTTTCACTCGGACTCTCGCATCAGCGACTGCGAAATCACCAGCCGCCAGCCGCGTCTGATGGCGCACGGAGCTTACTGGACGGAAAAAATGCTGTGGCGGAGCTTGGCGGAGTTCGTTCGTAAACATGGGCCACGGCATAAGGAGCAGCCACATGTTCAAAGTTGACGCCACGGAAGAAATCGCCATTCATCCTGAAAAAACCTGCGCTTTGATTATCGGCCTGAACGAGTATCCGAAGTTGGGCGCGGGCTACCGCCTGGAAAATGCCGCCGGTGAAGCGACTGAATTTGCCGGATGGCTGTTGAAATTGGGCGTCGCCGCCGACCGGATCAAACTCTTTGTTTCCGGTGGCGGCGATGCTGATTTGCGGGACTGCGCGGGAACGCTTTTGGTGCCGCAAGCGCCAACAGGCAAAGCGATTCGCGACGCGATTCTTTGTCCGCCGTTTGAGACGGCGACGCCGGACAGCTTGTTGCTGGTTTACTGGGCCGGACACGGCGCAACCGACAACGCGCAAAATCAATTGCTTTGGGATCAGGATTACGACCGCCGGCAGGATCGTTTGGTTTTCGATTTGAATGATGTTCGCCAGGCCTTGCGGTCTGAAAACTGGAAATGTTTTACGCGCCAGATTCTGCTGGTCAATGCCTGCGCTACGCATTTCGACGGCGAAGTCAGCCGGCACGAATTCAAGGGACTGGCGCTTCAAGACCAACTGCGGCGAAAACAGTTCACGATCTGCGCCGCCCTGCCCGGCAATTACGCCCACGATGGTTCCGTTGAAAGAACAAGTCCATTTTTTCGGCGGGTGCTTGAATTGTTTCAGCAGCATTCGCCGAACGGTCGCAGTTTCAGCATTCAGAAAATCCAGAAAATCTGCCAGGAAATCTGCCGCCAACTGTGCGATGAAGCGGGGGCGCGAATTGAATGGATCAACTGGGAAGGCTGTCGTTTTGTGTGGAGCGGCGATGCGCTGGCGCGATTGGTTTATGCCAAAGCCCGCAAATGCTGCGGCGATTTCGATCAATTGGCGTCCCTTTATCGAGAATGCGTCGAATGCCCCGAACCCGTCGAAAGCGTTCGGGAAATCCTGGCTCATCTTGAAGCCGAAAAAAGCGGACGGCGAACGACGCGGCACGGATTGGTTTTGGATTTCGCGCTGCACTTGATTCATCGCCATCGTCTGGAAGAGTTGGATCAGGAACTGACCGCCCTTTTTGAAAAAGAGGCCGGATTTGAAGTGCCTGTGCTGAACAAAGCCCGACGCATCATCGGAGAAGAGTATCGTCAACCGGTCGGGCCGCTCTATTTTTCGATCATTCCCGGAGACGCCGGCGACGGTTTACGGTTTTATCTGCACGACAGCACGCAATGGCGAATCGCTTACGAGGATGTTCGCGTTGCCGAGAATGAAACGTTGGAATCGGCTTTTGGCCGCATTGTTCTACGGCACGAACAGACTTGGTCGAAGCTTGCCGGTTCGCTACGGTTCCATTTCTTTCTGCGCGTCGAAAACCTCTCGCTCGAACTGCATCGTTGGAAAGACCCTACGCGGTTGGACGATAAAAAGTATCTGGAAAATTTTCAGCCGGTGGCATTGCGCTGTTGGGAACGCGCCAGAGGAGAGTGGGGCGGAGCCGCCGGTCGTTGGCGAAAGAAAGCGGATGCGCTCAAACGCAGAAACGCGACGCGACTGCGCATCAAGTGGCTCGATCCAGCCGCCGAGTGCGAATTTGCGGATGCCACCGATGAGCATGAAGCGGCAGGGTTTCACGCGCCGCCCACTGCCGAATTGTTACGTGATGCATTGGATGAAGGTCTGCCTTGTTTGTTCTGGCCGCGTCAGGCTTCGGCAAACTGGCAGGCCTGCCGGGAACGGATTGACGGCATTCCGCTCAACGGAGACTGGCCGGGGCTACCGGATCATTTTCCGCGCATCCGCCGCGCTCATCGGGAATCGCCTTTTGCGGTTTTTTGGGACGACCCCGATCACAACCTTTATGCCGAAGAAACGAAAGCGCGCGTCAGCGTGCCTTTCACTGATATGGCTTAACCTGAAAGGATGAACCATGCCGACCGACGATTGGAAACTTTATCGAAGCCGGACTGAACCGGGATGCGCCGAACCGTGGCGGCGATTTCGCGAGATGTTGTATGACGAACGTTACTGCCCGCGATGGCGCGATTTCCCGCGCCTGCACCACGGAATCCTAGACCGCGACGATTCACGAATCGCCGGATTTACCGATGCTCCGGCGGAAACGGATGAGCGCGGCGCGGTCTTCGTGCCGGATGACGAGATGATTGATCTGGTTAATGCCGCCTTGTATTTGCGGCGACCGTTGCTGATTACAGGGTCGCCCGGCGTCGGCAAATCGTCGTTGATTTATTCCGTCGCGCGGGAACTGAAACTGGGGCGCGTGTTGCGCTGGCCCATCACTTCCCGCGCAAGTTTGCGCGATGGGCAGTACCAATACGACGCCATCGGACGTTTGCAGGAATGGCAGCTCAAAAAGATGCAACTGGATGTAACTTATGCAAAACCTGGAAGCGCGGGCGTCCCGCCCGCTGAAAATGAAGCCGCGAAGCCTCCTTCCATCGAACTCGACATCGGCGAATACCTGACGCTGGGGCCGCTGGGGACTGCCATGCTGCCCTGGGCGCATCCGCGCGCGCTGCTGATTGACGAAATTGACAAGGGCGATCCCGATCTGGCCAACGACCTGCTGAACGTGTTGGAAGAAGGCGAATTCGACATTCCCGAACTCGTCCGGCTCGCCAAAAAACCGGCTTATGCTGAAATTCCCATTCCCACGGCGGATGGCGCGGATCATCAGGCGACCATCGTCAATGGCCGCGTGCGCTGTTTGCATTTTCCTTTTGTCGTTCTGACCAGCAACGGCGAACGCGATTTTCCGCCGGCGTTCCTGCGCCGCTGTTTGCATCTGCAAGTGGCCGAACCGAAACCGGAATCGCTGTGGCCTATCGTGCAGGCGCATCTGGGCGAAGAGGTGGCGCAAGAGGCGGCAAACATCATTGATAGATTTGTCGCGCTCAGAAACAACGGATTGCGCA
>CAZRXE010000084.1:0-2786 GCA_964603695.1 uncultured Heliomicrobium sp. | reverse complement strand
CCGCGTAACCGCGCTGAACGCCGATGCGGGATTTTTGCCGCAGTGTTTTCCGCTTCAATCCGGCAAGCCTGCGAATCCGTGAAGTTTGCCGGTGCGGGATTTTTGCCGCAGTGCAATCGGCAAATACCGCACTCACCATCTGTTCAGGCGGAAGTTTTCGGCCTTGATCCCGTATTTGCGCAGCAGTTGCAGGAGCGTGCCGCGATCTTTTTGCGCGGCTTGCGCGGCGTGGCTGACGTTGCCCTGATGCGCGGTGAGCAGGCTTTGCAAATAGTTTTTCTCGAACTCTTCGACAGCGCGTTTTTTAGCGGCTTGAAACGACTGCAACGGCGATTGCTCGTCCGCGTTGACGATGACGATTTCTTCGCCGGCGATGACGGAAGATTCAGCCAATGCCACGGCGCGTTCGACGGTGTGTTCCAGTTCGCGCACATTGCCCGGCCAATCGTAAAGCATCAGCTTTTGCAGCGCGTCCGGCGAAAAGCTCGTGACTGTTTTATCGAACCTTTCCGCGTACCGCTGAAGAAAATGATCGGCCAGCAAGGCTATGTCTTCGCGTCGCTTTCGTAGCGGCGGCAAATTCAGTTCAATGATGTTCAGCCGGAAATAAAGGTCTTTGCGCAGTTTTTCTTCTTTCACGGCGCGTTCGACATCGGCGTTGGTGGCCGTAATGATGCGGACATTGGCCTGGCGATTCTTGTCCGAACCGACGGCGCGGTATTCACTTTCCTGTAAAAAACGCAGCAATTTGACCTGCGAGTAATACGGCAGACTGTCAATTTCGTCCAAAAATAACGTGCCGCCTTCGGCCTCGGCGACCAGTCCCAAACGCTTGCCGGAAGCGCCCGTGAACGCGCCGCGTTCGTGGCCGAAGAGTTCGCTTTCAAACAAATCCGGCGGAATCGCTCCGCAATTGAGCGGCACGAAAGGCCGCGCGGCGCGCGCGCTGAGTTGATGAATGGCGCGTGCGAACATCTCCTTGTCCGTGCCTGTTTCGCCGGAGATGAAGACTTTGGCGTCGCATTTGGCGATGAACGGAATCCGATTGGCTTGCAGCAAAAACGCCGGGCTGCCGCCAATCAAGGATTTGAAACCGGTCAGCACTTCCTTGAAAAACGGTTCGGCGGATTCGGCGCTCGCGCTTTGTCGCAAAACTCGCCAAAGCCTCGGCAGAATGTTGCCGGCGTTGAGCGGCGGCGTAATGAAATCCGCCGCGCCCAGATTGACGATGTCGAAAATTTCCTGCGGCGCGTCGGCATCGGAAACCACTATGACCGGCGGCGCGGGCGTTTCGCGCCGCAGCGATTGGAAAAAGCTTTTGGCCTGACGCAGCGCCGCGAGCGGCGACACCAAAAACACCGCCGCCGGTTTCAATCGCGAAATCAGTTCACAGGCGGCATTGTTTGGCGGCATTTGATTGGCGAAGCTTTCCTGGCGAAGGTTGATGTTTGATTCCGGGCCGAACGGCGGATCGTTTGTTTCCAGTATCCGCCGCAACACACCACCGAGATTTGACGTCGGTTGAAGATCGAGCAGTAAAACATTTTGCTGTTTCATGAGAGGCACCACTTACCGAGTTGAACCACATCGCGGAGGTTTCCCCTATCTATGTTCGGCGTCAATGAAAGACGGCTATTGTTCAACAAGGTTTACCAACGGGGATTGGCGGAGGCTGGAAAACTTGTGCAAGGGAGACGCACGGGTTTTCGGCAAACCGGTTAAGTTCGCGACTTGAAAATCTTTCCACGCGGAATTGCGACGATATGGGGCCTATGGTAAGTTACGCCCGCTTTTGACGGCGGCAACAATGCCGCATTGAAATTCGCGGGAGTAATTCAGTGGTAGAATGCCAGCTTCCCAAGCTGGACGTCGCGGGTTCGAGTCCCGTCTCCCGCTCCAACGCAATCATCAAATTCCTTTCGGAAAACAAAAAGCCGCAACCGGATTCAACGTTCGGTTGCGGCTTTGAAGTTTCAACCTTCTCTCACTGCCATGAACTTTGATCCGCAAGTCGAACACGAAATTGTCACGCAACCTTATCCGCTGCTGTTTGCCACCGTCAGCGGCGCGCACTTGTACGGCTTTCCGTCGCCGGATTCGGATTACGACCTGCGCGGCGTCCACATTCTGCCCGTGCGTGAAGTGATTGGCCTGAATGCCGGACGCGAAACGATTGAAGTCACAGGCTTCCGCGACAGCCTGGAAATTGATCTGGTCACGCACGACGTGAAGAAGTTTTTCGGCCTGCTGCTGAAGAAAAACGGCTACGTGATGGAACAACTGTTTTCACCGCTGGTGCTGCGCACTTCGCCCGAACATGAAGAGTTGAAAGTCATCGCCAAAGACTGCCTGACGCGCCATCACAGTCATCACTACTTCGGCTTCGCGAACACGCAATGGCATCTGTTCGACAAAGAACGCCCGCGCCGCGTCAAACCGTTGCTTTACGTTTACCGCGTTCTGCTGACCGGCATTCATCTGATGCGCGGCGGCGAAATCGAAGCCAATCTGGTTACGCTCAATGAGGAATTCAAACTGCCCTACATCGGCGAGTTGATCGCCCGCAAACTTTCCGGCCCCGAACACTCCACGCTGGAAGACGCCGATGTCGGATTTCACCGCTGCGAATACGAACGCCTGCGCGCCGAATTGGAACAGGCGTTTCAATCCAGCCAATTGCCGGAGAATCCCGCAGGCAAAGCGGCGCTGAACGACTTGTTGATCCGGCTGCGAATGGGCGGTATTCGGGTTGAATTGAAAACAAATAGAGGCATCTATGGCAGACC
>CAZRXE010000083.1:0-5756 GCA_964603695.1 uncultured Heliomicrobium sp. | reverse complement strand
CCACTCGCACATTGTTGTCTTCGTATTCGACCTTGTAATGCTTCGGGTCAACTTTGGTCGCGTCTTGAGCCATTGCGCCGACAGCCATCAGGCACAGCAACATCATCAGAAATCCAATCTGTTTCATCGTTAGCCTCCGTTGGGTTGTGGTTAATGGTTAGGTTTTGCGTTTTATTTTGGAGCTTCCAGCCGGCTCACGTGACCGGCGATGCATTGCCAGCGGCCCGCCCGCTTCACAAACACATCTGTGTTGAGGTAACGACCGCTGGTGTCCCTGCCTTGAAATTTACTTTTCTCGTTGCTGTAGTAGGTCACAATTGCAGTGTCTCCGTTGACTCGTACCTTGATCCCATCCATCGTGTAAGACTCGACCTGTCCGGCGTCAGACTTGACGTTCGCGATGGCCTGCGCCCGTGTAAATGCCGCGTAAGTCTGGCCGTCCCAGCCAATCCCGCTCCAGTCTTCGGCGATGTCCTGATCGAACGCCGCCAGCACCGCCGCCTTATCGTGTTTCGACGGAAGTGCCGCCCATTTCTGTTCGACCTGGGTCAGGACCTGTTCGACGTTCTCATCTGGGCTGGCGGCTGCGGCAGGACTGGAAGTGGCCGCCGTTTTCTCGCTCGTGGCGCAGGAAGTGAACGGCAATGCGATTGCCACCAGAACTAAAATGATCAGAATCCGTTTCATAAATTTTCTCCTATTGAAAAGAGCTTTAAGCTCGAATGAAACCTTGGGGAAAGCCATCCATAATGACAATATCTGACCAAAATGGAATAGGATCTTGCCAACCAATCTGAACAGCAAAACTAACACCGCCACTGAATGGAGCTATGCTGGTTACAGTGAAGTCAGCAGCACCGATGAAACGCCTTGGAGAAGCAGTTGAGTTCCCCTCATCTCCTTCACTGGCGGTGACGATCACCACTGATTGGTTATTGATTCCAGAGTAATTGAACGTACAGATGACCCGGCCTCGATACCGTCCCCAGTACACGCGAAACAAATCGGAGCCTCTGCTAATTAGCTCAGTCTTAGGCTCCGCTTTATCAGCGACAATTTCCGATTCCAAAGCGTTGGCGCTGAGTTGTGTAGTCGTCAATTCGTAAGCTGATGATCTCAATTCAGACATAATGGTCCCCCTTTTGTGGTGTATCCACAGGTTAGCTGTATATTTCAATTGCATTGATTGATAGCATCAAACAACACCATTATTTTTCCTAAAGCGTGGGCAAAGTAAGGCACTTCGACTCTATCTGTCCCCACATACACAGATAGGAATTTGCGCCTTCAAACCAAACGCTCGCGCAGTGCTTTGGCGACGGCTTCGGATTTGGAATGGACCTGGAGTTTGTCGTAAACGTTACGCATGTGGAAAGAAACAGTGTTGATGCTGAGGCCGAGTTCGGCGGCGGCGGTTTTGTAGCTGTGGCCTTCGACCAGCATTTTCAGCAACCGGGTTTCGTGCGGAGTCAGGTGGTAATCGGCGTGGACGGGCGGAGCGATTTGGGCAAACAGCGTGACGATGCGGCGGGCGATGGAAGGCGACATGGGCGCGCCGCCTTCGATGACTTCCTGAATGCTTTCCAGCAATCGCGCGGGCGGAGTTTTCTTCAGCAAATAACCGCAGGCTCCGGCGCACATGGCCTCGAAGATGCGCGCGTCGTCGTCGTACACCGTCAGCATCAACGCCAGCAGTTTGGGATAGCGCCGTTTCAATTCGCGCACGCCTTCGATGCCGTTCATCCCCGGCAAGCCTATGTCCATCAAGACGACATCAGGAACCGCCGAGCCAATCCGGGTCAGCGCCGTTTCCATCGAAGCGTAGCTGCCCGCGCAGTGATAGCCCGGCGTGCCGTCAATCAACCACGCCAGACCTTCGCGGATGGCGCGTTGGTCTTCGATGATGGCTACGTTGATGGTGGTCGTGGTCATACGGCTTTTCGCGGTGAGAGTAGCGCAACCTGCCAAGGTTGCGGTGTTTCACGATTTGCTATTTGCGGGAACAGCGCAACCTCGGCAGGTTGCGCGACCTTTCTGAGATACCTCTATAACTCACTGCCGCCGCCATCCGCCCCACCTAAACAGGTGGGAAAGTTTTCGGCGGGCGTGGAGCGAAACACGCAAAGTGAGTTGAGTGCCGCCATCGGGCGAGGAAGTTATGTCCAACTCTCCGCCGATGTCAGCCGCGCGCGAACGCATGCTGCGAAGCCCGTTGCCGGTGTCGGATTCATTTGCCACGAAGCCTCGGCCATTGTCGGCGACTCGCAAAGTCAGTGAGCTGTCTTCGATCTTCAATTCGATTTCCGCCTGCGTCGCGCCCGAATGCCTGACCACATTGTTGACGGCTTCTTTGCCGATCAAAAACACCTGTTGTCGAAGTTCGCCGCCGAGTTGCAGGTCAACATTTTCGTCTGGCAGAGCCAGATTGAATTCAATGCCGCGAGCTTCCAGCAGTTCGACGGCGAAATGACGCAGCCGCCGGGTCAGGTCTTTCAAGTTGTCGTAACGCGGATTGTTCGCCCAAACGATGTCGTTCATCGCGTCCAGCATGTCGCGGGAAGTTTCGCCGATCAGCGCCAGAGGTTCGGCGACTGGTAAATGTTCGACGACACGACGGTTGACGACTTCGCTCAAAACGGCGACTTCTGAAAGGCTCGCGCCTATGTCGTCGTGCAGGTCTGTCGCCAGCCGCATCCGCACGCGCTCGACGGCCAGCCGCTGCTCGAAGTGGTAACGCACTGCGGCATAAATCATCAAGCCAAGGCTCAGCGCGACCAGCATGACAAACCACCAGCGTTGCCAGATGGGAGCCTTGATCGTGAAGGTGATTGTCGCGGGCGAATTGCTTTTCACGCCGAAAGGATTGATCGCGCGCGCCGCAAAACTGTATTTGCCCGGCGCCAGATTGGCGAAGCTGACTGTGCGCGATTCGGACGGCGCGCTCCAATCCTGCGCGTTGAATTGGTATTGATAACGCAGCCTCGCGCCGGGGCTTAAATCTGGGCTTGAGAAATCTATCTGCACAGAAGTTTGATCCGGCGCGAAGGTCAAATGCTCCATTTTGGTCTCGCCCAACTCGGACATGGGAACTCGAGCGCCGTTGACTCGCACCGATGTAAACGTGATGAAAGGCGGCGGCGGCATTTCTTCCAATCGGGGAATCAGCCGCGAAACGCCCTGCTCAGTCACAAACCAGAGGCGATTGTGATGGTCGCGGAGCGTTACACGCACTTCGCCTTTCGCCACGCCATCAGCGGAATCGAAACGCCGAATGGCTTTGGTGACGGGATCAAGTCGCACTACACCGCGCGTCGTGCCCGCGTAAATGCGCCCCCACTGGTCTTCGGTGACGCTGAAAACTTCGTTGTCGTAAACCCCGTCCCTCAAGTCCCAAAGAGTGAGCCGCAAACGATCCCCCAACTCTTCTTCAAACTGGAACAAACCGCTGTTTGCACAGAGCCAGAAACGTTTTCGACTGTCGAGAAAGAAGCTGTGGACAAGGCCGGGTGGCGCACCGGCAGCAGGTGTGAAAAGTTTGAACTGGCCGTTGCGATAACGCGCCACTCCGGGAGTGCCCAAACGCGAAAGCCAGAGATTGCCCTCGGCGTCTTCGCCCATAACCGGCGGGCGTTCGGCGGGCGAGACGAAAGCTTGAAGCTTGTTGGTTGCGCGTTCCCAACGGTAAAGGTGAGGTTTCGTTCCGGGCTGACACCCAATCCAGATGTCGCCGCGACTGTCTTCAAAAACGCTCAGCACATTGTCCAGGCCTTCTTTCTCGCCATAGATCGCTTTGGGTTTGGCTTTCGCCAACTCAGTTATTGTCTTGACATTGGCGTAACGCAGCAGCCTTTGATTCACGGCAATCCACCAATCCCCCGAATGATCCTGCAAAATGGCCTCTTGATCCGCCCCGTTGAAACCGCGCGCCAGTTTGTGTTCGGCACTGAAAAATCGCTTGCCGTCGAAGAAATGGAAAAACCGGCTTCCGAGACTTGTGCCGTTGTAAATCAGAAGCTCGCCCGCGCGGGATTCCGTGATGGTGTTGTAACCGCCCGGCGTGTAGCCATCCGCCGGCCCAAACGTCGTGAATCCGGAGCCGGCAATCCGCATAATTCCGTTGTTGCGTGTTCCCAGCCACAAGTTATCTGCCGAATCGCGTATCAGGTTGTAAATTTCATTGGTTGACAGCCCTTGCTCCGTGGTGAAGCGGAGAACCTTACGATCATCGCTGGCGTCGGGATCAAACAGAATAAGGCAGTTGGACGACGCAAGCCACATGCGGCCATCGGTTGAAGGCGTGATGGTGCGAATATCGCGTCCGGGAAAGCCGTTCGCAGGTGAATAGTGTTTTTCCAAGACGCGCTGTCCCGGTTGCGGATTGGCGACCAACAGAAACAGGCCTTGTTCTCGGCTGCCGACCCAAAAACGCCCGTGCCGATCTTCAAAGACGCATTGGACAAAGTTGGCGGGCAATCCGTGTTCTGTACCGTAACGTTCCCAATTGCCTCCGCGCGGGCGGCGGTACAACCCGCTGATGGACGGTGCCCACAGCGTGCCGTGTGAATCGAAGTAAAGTTTGACGACGTGTCGCCGGTTGTATTTTTCCAGGATTCCAGTGGGAAAGCCGATTTCGACCTCTTCGATCCGCACCTGCCCACCGGATTGTTGCAAGCGAAACAACCCGCCTGATGTCGCCACCCAGACTGAACCGTCCGGGTCTTCAAGCAGAACATTGACACGGTTGACGGCTTCCCATTCGCCGAGCGGAAATAATGTGAACATGCGCTTCGGCTGATTTTGACTTGGTGGTGGTTGGCCTGGCTGATGAGGCACGGCTTGTCCACGCGGATCGAACTGGCAGAGGCCTCTATCTGTGGCCAGCCAATAAGTGCCGTTGCGGGTTTCCAGAAAATCATTGATTGCGGTTTTGGGCAGTCCTTGCGCCTCGTTGTAATTGACGAAGCTATGGCCGTCGAAGCGCGCCAGCCCGTCGCCGTCACAAATCCACAAATAGCCACGCCGATCAAGCCGGATGCGATCAACATGGTTTTGCGGCAGACCATCAGCAATTGTCCAGGCGCGAACCGGCAACTGCTGGGCTGAAGTTGGACGAAGCGTAAAAAGCAGGAAGACAGTAACGACAACAGCGAATCGCCGGATGTCCAAGTTGGGCGAAGTAGCGGTAAAGCAGGTGAATCGGTTTTCAGTGGAGCGATTCATAGCCAACCAACAAAGGAAAAAAATGAAGTTGAGTAAAACGTCTGAGTTACAGCTTATGGCGGGACGGATGCTAACAGAGGTCATTGCTGTGAACAATTCAAGGTGCGTTGCTCTGAAAATTTCCCCGCCTTTGCTTGGCAGGATTTTGGTGGTCGGTGTTTTTTCCGCCCCTTCATCGCAAGTCAACTGCAAGACAGTCATTGAATCGTGGTGAATTAAGGCAATTGATTCACGTCAAACAGCGCGCTAAACGGCCTGTGGAAAGACTAAAACTTTCTGGGCGGTGCCGATGAACTGGGGGGAGTCCAGCTTGCTCACGGCAAGCTCAATACCCAGATTGTCACGCTGTAGCGTGCGGGCATCGCCTGAGCGATAGAGATTCACATTGGTGAGGTTGTCCGTAGTGGGTAGAAAGACGATTTCATCCAGCCCGGTCAGTCCCGCTTTTCAATAGGTCTGATTCCGGCGCACCGTGACTTTTTCATACGGATGCCATTCGGCCAGACGGAAAGCGCCGTCTGGTGACGATGTGGCAG
>CAZRXE010000082.1:0-1778 GCA_964603695.1 uncultured Heliomicrobium sp. | reverse complement strand
TTCCAGCAACCGCACCGGGCGATCCAGTGGCGTGAAGAGCAAACCCGCGCCATTCGCGTCGTTGGCGTCGGTGCTGTAATAACCCAACACATCCACCACCAAATGCGTTGTCGCCGAGGTGAAAATCTTGAACTGACCGGCGGGCGACAAGCCGGCGGTGAAAGGGCCGTTGACGATCTGGCCGGTGTCGTAGTTCGACGAGGCGGCCAGCGGGAGTGCGGCGTTGGCCGGGAACAAGGTCAAGTAACCGCCGGCTTGTGGGCTGACGGTGGTGGCGTTGCCGACGATGGCGCGCGCCGCTGTGGGAATATCCGTGCAATTGCCGGTTGCCGTGAAGGTGGTTTCGGTGTTGGCGGCCAGCGGAGTGCCCGGACGAACGCAACCGACGGTCTGTCCCACGCGTGTTTCCAGCAAGCGCACGGGCGTGGGCAAATTATGGAAGTAAAGGCCGCTCGCTCCCGGAAGTGCGTAATAACCGCTGATGTCAACGACGATGTCGGTGGTGGTTAAAGCATAGATGTCGACATTGCCGCCGACGCCGATGCCGACGGTGAAGACATTGTTGACGACTTCATTCGCGCCGAAGTTCGTGGTTGCAACCGTCGGTGTGGGCGCGCCGCTTGGATACATCGTCAGGAATCCGCCTCCCGAGTTCACAGTGGTGACGTTGCCGGTGATAGCCGCCGCACCGGCCGGAATGCCGCAGAACCCACTCGCGAGTTGATGACGCACGGTACCGGCGGCAATCGGCGCATTGGGTTGCGAGCAGGCTGTGGGACTTGTCCCGGCTCTCGTATCGAGCAATCGCACCGGCGCGGCCAGCGGATAAAACTGAAACCCCGCGCCGCTGATGGTGAGATTGAAGATCAACGTGCCGGTGCAGCCGTTGGCATCCGTGGCCTTGACCGCGAAATTGAATGCGCCGTTGGCGGTGGGTATGCCGCTCAGTGCGCCGCCGGAGGCGAGGTTCAACCCATTGGGCAACGCTCCCGCGACGATGGTGAAAGCATAAGGCGATGTGCCGCCGCTTGCGCTCAGCGTTTGGTTGTAGAGAGTGCCGACGAAGCCGTTGGGCAGCGACGCCGGCGCAATGGCGATGGTGGAGCAGATGACGACCATCAGCGTATAGCTGCGATTTCCAAAACAGTTGTTGGCGGCGGTTGCGCGCACCGTGAAGTTGAAATTGCCGCTTGCGGTCGGTGCGCCGGTGAGCGCGCCCGTGGTTGAGAGCGAGACATTGGGTGGCAGGTTGCCGCTGATGATGCTGAAGCTATACGGCGCTGCGCCGCCGCCAGCGGTTAAGCTTTGATTGTAAGCCTGACCCAAAATGCCGTTGGGCAGAGAAGTCGGTGTGAACGTGATCGTCGGACAGGCGCTGACCGTCAGCGTGTATTGGCGCTGGCCGAAGCATGTGTAATCACCTGTGGCTTTGATGGTGAAAGTCGCACTGCCGGCAGTGGTCGGAATGCCTGACAACACGCCCGCGCTGGAAAGCGTCAAGCCTGCCGGCGGGGTTCCAACCAAACTCCAGGTGACCGGGCCGGGCACGCCACTTGGCGTGAAGCTTTGGCTGTATGGCACGCCCACGAACGCCGCCGGAATTGTGGACGGATCAACGACGGCTGCCGGGCAAAGTATAGTCGTCGGATCGAACGTGGAATCATTGTCCGAGTTGTTGTCGTCGAAATAACCCGAATAGTAGTAAGGCGGCGCTTTGACGGATGCCACATTCTCGACGTTTTGCGGCGGCCCATTGACCGCGACGTTGAGCGTCAGCA
>CAZRXE010000081.1:0-1656 GCA_964603695.1 uncultured Heliomicrobium sp. | reverse complement strand
CCATAATCACGAAGCGCGGATTGGTTGCCGGAACGAATCCGGCAAATGCGGGCATGTATTTGGTTTGCGAATATCGCTTCGTCACCGGATCAACTTTTTGCGGTGTGCCGGTTTTGCCCGCCGCCGTGTAGCCGTTGAGTTTGATGGCGTGGCGCGCGGTTCCACGCGTGACCACAGCTTCCATCAATTCGGCCATTTTGCGTGCAGTGTCTTCGCTGACCACGCGGCGCGTGTCAGGTTTGGTTTCGTAAAGCGTCTTTCCGTCCGCGCCAGCGATTTGTTTGATGACGTGCGGTTGAACCCAGGTTCCCTTGTTGGCAATCGTGCCGACGGCTGCTGCGGCTTGTAGCATGGTGATGGACACTTCCTGGCCGATGGAAATGGAAGCCAGCGAATCGCCGTTCCATCTGTCTGGCGGGGCGACGATGCCGCGCGATTCCGCCGGAAGCTCTATGCCAGTTCTGCGTCCGAAGCCGAAGTTCGTGATGTATTCGAAAAACTTTTCCTTGCCGACGCTCGTCGCCAGACGAATGGCGCAAACGTTAGAGGATTTCGCGAAGGCGTCCACGGCTGGTAGCACGCCGTAAGAATGGGTGTCGTGAATGACGCGTTTGCCAATGGCGATTTCGCCGTTGCCGCAATTCACTTTGGTGTCGGGCTGGGCCTTGCCCTCTTCAAAAGCAGCGGAGTAAGTGATGATCTTGAAGATCGAACCCGGTTCGTAAGGCCAACTGATCGCGCGATTGTGACGCGCTTCTTCTTCACCACCCTTGGGCCGGTCGTTGGGATTGAAGCCTGGCGCATTGACCAGCGCCAGAATTTCGCCGGTTGCCGGATCGAGCACGATGGCGTAAACGCCTTTGGCCTTGCTCATCTTCAAGGCTTCATCGGCCAGCACTTCGACCTTGTGCTGCAAGGCTGCGTCAATCGTCGTTCTCACTTGCGCGCCGCTGAGAGCCGGCGTTTCGCGCCGCGCATAAGGCTGATTTTTACCGTCGCGATCCCATTCGATTTCGCCGGGCTTGCCTTCCAGATGCTTGTTTTGGGATTTTTCCAGACCGGCCTGACCGACCACTAAGCCCGTCGTTTGTTTGTTTTCGCCCAAATAACCCACCACTGCCGCGGCCAGCCCGTTGTTCGGATAAAACCGCTGCGGTTCGGGTTTTAAGGCAATGGCGTTGAGCTTGTTCTTGGCCACGGCTTCTTTGACGGCCAGCGACTTTTCAGGATCAAGCCGCCGCGCCAGCCAGACGAAGCCGGAATTGCCTGTTAGTTTCTTGAGCAATTCCGTTTCGTTGATCTGCAACAACGGAGAGAGCAGCGAAGCGGTTTTCCGGCGTTCGACATCGTCTTTGAACAGGTTCTGATCCACGAAGACGGAATTGAACATGACGCTGACGGCGAGTTCTTTTCCGTTGCGATCCAGAATCGAACCGCGTGTGGCCAGCGTTTCCGTCTGCATGGTTTGATTCCGCGCCGCACGTTCCAGGTAATGTTCGTTCCTGGCTACTTGCAGCCAGATCAGCCGTCCGATGATCAGCAGCATCCAGGCACCCAGCATCACGGCCATCGCCAGAATGCGTTTGCGAGTGTCTTTTGCTGGGGCGTTTGTTCTCACTGCCATCTCTCTCACCGTAAAGCTTGGAACCCTGCCCC
>CAZRXE010000080.1:0-12619 GCA_964603695.1 uncultured Heliomicrobium sp. | reverse complement strand
CTGAAGGAATTTCCGTCGGCGCGTTGTTGTTGCACGGCGGCGCGCTTTACGCGGGCGGTGACGGCGGCATTTACCGCTCGACTGATAACGCGGCCACCTGGGCTTACGCGAGCAATGGAATACTCAATCGTGTGATTTCTTCGCTGGCCACCATCGGCAACGCGATCTTTGCCGGAACTGAGCGCGACGGGGTTTACCGCTCCACGGACAACGGCGCGAATTGGATGCCGGTTAACCAGGGATTGTCCAGCGGCAACATCCAGGCGCTCGGAGTCAATGGACGAACCTTGTTTGCCGGGGCGCTTTTCGGCGGCCTCTACCGCTCGGACAATTTGGGAGAAAGCTGGCAACCCATCACCAACGGCATTCCGGTTGGTGCCTGGGTCAGCAGTTTCACCACGCTCGGCACGACCATCTTCGCTGCCACGCGCGGTCACGGAATCTTCCGCTCCGCCAACGACGGGCGAAGCTGGGTCGCGCTCAATGAAGGATTGCCCGAACGGGCAGGATTAACCAATCTGGATGTGCTGACATTGACGACGCAAGGCAACGCCATCTTTGCGGGGAATTGGGAAGGCGGTATGCATCGCTCAACGAACGGCGGCGCAAGCTGGACGCCGATCAACAATGGCTTGCCAAGCAATTTGATCAACAGGGTTACGGCTGTCGGCAACAAGCTGCTGGTCAGCCCCTTTGCAGCGGGCGTTTATGTTTCAACGGACGGCGGCAACAATTGGCAAACTGCGCGCGACGGGCTGACGCAAGCCTTCGCGGAGCCGGTCACCGGCAACGAACAATACCTTTTTGCCGGCAGCCCCATCGGCACTTTCCGAACCGCGAACGCCTCGACACTGCGATGGACGCCAGCCAGCAGCGGGCAAACCAGCCCGCTCATCTCGTCGCTGGCGCTCAACGGCAGCACGTTGTTCGCGGGCGGCTTCGGTTCCGGCATCAACCGCACGTTCGACGACGGCGCAAGCTGGGAGCGAAAAGACCTCTATACGAATTTCATCAGCGCGCTGCTCTCTGCCGACGACGTTGTTTACGCGGGCCTCAATGCCGGTGCCATCGCGCGATCTTTCGACAACGGCGTGACCTGGGAAGCGGTTGACGCAAAAATCGCGGAAAAAATTGGGGGGAAAATTGTGGAAAGGGGAGTTTGGGTGACATCGCTGGCCAACAACGGCACTACGCTGTTTGCTGGCGGCGCGGCGAGCGAAATCCTTCGCTCAACGGATCGCGGCAAGACTTGGCAAACCAGGAGTAAGGTCTCATCTATCCCGGTTTATGTCGGGCACCTGCTGTGGTTCAACGGCGCTTTGTACGCTGCCACCGCAGGCGCGGGTGTTTTTCGTTCGACCAACAATGCTTCCACGTGGCGGGCGGTTAATGACGGGTTGCCGGCTCTTGGTGCGAATAAGCTGACCATCTGTCGCGGCGCGCTTTATCTGGCAACGCAGGTCGGGGTCTTTCGGTTGAACGGTTCCAATCGTTGGGAAGCTGTAAATAACGGTATTTCAAATTGGAATGTCAGCGCGCTCGTCGCCGATGGAGACGTTTTGTTTGCGGGCACGCATGGCGGCGGAATCTTTCGGAGCGATGACGGTGGCGCGAATTGGAAGAGTGTTTCCGACGGTCTGGCGGATCGCAATGTTCTTGATCTGGCAGTGCGCGAGCGGACGATTTACGCCGCCACGACCGGCGGCGTTTACAAGCTCTTCAACAACGCGCAGGTCTGGAACGCGAGCAATCGCGGGATCACCAATCAATCGCTCAACGCGATTGCGTTAAGCAATTCGGGCTGGCTGGTCGGCACGCTCGGCGGCGGTTCTTTCAGGTCAGGCGATCGCGGGCAAAATTGGTTGTCGGCCAATGCGGGTTTGCCGGCTTATGCGAACATTCAATCGCTGGTAGCCAGCAGCCATATTTTCTGGGCAGCCGATTACGGCGGCGGCGTTTACCGCTCCGACGATGGGGGCGCACGCTGGACGCCAGTCAATGCTGGCCTGGGCAGCAAATCCGTCAACAAACTTTTCATTTTCGGCTCGGCGCTTTACGCCGGCACGGACAAAGGCGTGTTTCGCTCGACCGACGACGGGCGGAACTGGCAGGCGTTCAGCGATGGTTTGGGCGAGCGCCGTGTGGTTTCGTTCGTGGTCAGTGCCGGACGGCTTTGCGCCGGCACTTATGGCAGCGGCGTATTTTGCTTGAATGCGGATGGCGACGGTTGGCGGCAACTCAGCCGTGACGGATTGGCCAACCCCAATGTTACGGCGCTGGCGGTGCAGGGCGATTTGCTTTACGCGGGCACGAGCGGCGGCGGCATCTGCGTTTCGGCGGATGGCGGCGAAACCTGGAAGGCCGTCAACAACCGGCTCCCTGCCGATCTGCACGTTTTTGCGTTCGCCGTCGTCGGAAAGAAGGTTTATGCCGGCAGCGTCCACGGCATCTTCCTGACCGAAGACGAAGGGCGAAGCTGGAAGCAGGTCAACGCGGGTTTGCTCAACACTTTTGTCACGGGCCTGGCTGTCAGTGGCGACCAATTGTTTGCCAGCACGGCCAGCGGCGGTGTATTCGTCAGCCGGATTCCTTGAACCGATGAAACCGATTGGAGGATGGATGGATCGCGATTTCCGTTTACAGCGTTTCTGGCTATGGCGTGGTTTGATTTTATCTGCGTTGCTGTTGCCCGTTTGTTTTTATGCAGGTTCGCGCGCGAGCGGACAGAACGCTGTGGGCAAGGTCGCGGTTGTTTCTGCGGCCAGTTACCTCGCGCCTGTCGCGCCGGACTCGATTGCGGCGGCTTTCGGCAGGAATCTGGCGACGAAAGTCGAACTCGCCGTCACGCAGCCGCTGCCGAAGAGCCTTGCCGGCACAACGCTCAAGGTGAATGGCGAACCGGCGCAGCTTTTCTTTGTCTCTCCAGATCAAATCAACTTTCTGGTTCCGAGCGGTACGACGGCGGGTGAAGCGGATGTTGTTGTCACTTCCGGCGACGGCACAGTTTCCGCCGGCAAAGTGCGGATCGCGCAGGCGGCTCCAGCGTTACTGACGGCTGATGCCAGCGGGCGCGGCCCGTTGTCGTCTACGCTGCTTCGCGTCAAACGAAACGGCGAGCTTCGTTACGAGCCGCTGTCCAGGTACAACGGAACAAACTTCGTCACCGTCCCGATCAACTTCGGGGAAGAAGGCGATAAGGTTTTTCTGGCGCTTTCGCTGACTGGAATACGGCGCGCGTCCGTCGCCGGGGTGCGAATCAACATCGGCGGCGTGGATTTCCCCGCGCAAGCCGTGGCGGCGGTTGACGGGCTGGCCGGACTGGATCAGGTGAACGTCGAATTGCCGCGCTCGTTTGCCGGGCGCGGACGCGCCAGGCTGCTGGTCAAGGCCGAAGGCCATGGGGCGTCGAACGAAGGCGAGATCGAAATCGGCGGCGTGGCCGACGGCAGCCAGTCCGTCGTCATCACCAGCACTTTGGACGATCCTCTGCTGGCGGGCGACGAAGTGGAAATCGCCGGCGAAGGTTTTTCCGCCAACCCTGGCGAAAATGACGTGCGGATCGTCGCCGATGACGGGCTGCCGGCAAAAGCGGAGGTGCTGGCCGTGACGGGCCATTCGTTGCGTTTGCGCGTGCCTTACGGCGCGGGCACGGGAAAGTTATGGGTCATTCGCGGGACTAGCGATGCGAGCGTGCCCGTCAAGCTGAAGACTTCCGTCAGCGGCTTTGTCGAAACAGATCAACGCCAACCGATTGTGGGCGCGAAAGTCAGTTTGGTCGGAACGCCGATTGAGCGCCAGAGCGGCCCCGACGGTTCTTTTGTTTTGCCGGACACGCCCACCGGCAATCAGATTGTGCTGATCGTTCCTCCTCCGGGTTCCACTTACCCGACGGAACCAGTGAAAATCGAAGTGAGGGCTGACCGCGATAACCAATTGACGCGCGGCGTGGAGCTTGCGCGTTCGGGCGCGACGCAGTTCCCGCTGGTTGGAGTTGATGCTGGAGTTGATACCGGGCGCGCCGGATTCCTCAGTCCCCAATCGCCTGAAGCCGTGCTGACTTTCCTGTTGCCGGGGCGAACTCCTGTCAATTTGGCGGCGGGCCATTTCAGCACGGCCATCGCGCAAATCACGCCCTTCGGCCAGCCCATTTCGCCGGCGGCCAAGCTCAGTTTCCCGAACCGCGACGCCATCCCTGTGGCCGAGAAGCCGCGCTTGTTCAAATTCGATACGAACCTCAACAGCCCAACAGTCGGGAGCTTTATTGACGTGGGCGAAGCCGTGGTCAGCGCCGACGGTCAGCGCGTCGAAACCGCCGCCGGCGCGATTACCGAAGGCAGTTACTATTTCGTTTCGCTCAAACGTTCGACCGGAGCGATCAATGGGCGCGTGGTCGAACGCGACGGACGGCCAGTGCCGCGCGCCATCGTGCAGGTGCGCGGTCAATCAAGCTTCACAGACGGTCACGGCGGTTTTGTGTTGCGCGAAGTGCCGGTGATGCGTGCCGGCGACCGCGTTAGTGTCGAAGTCAGTTATCAACGCCCGGACGGCAGCATTTCGCGCAAGGAGAGCGAGACGGTCGAAATTGTCGCGGGAGCACTGGCGACGATCAACTCCGAGATTGTGCTGGATGCACCCGTGGCCAACTTCCCGCCGGCGATTCTGGCCCCGTCGCATCTGAATTTGAACGCGGGCGAAACGCGCGACTTCGATTTCGCGGTTGCCAATGCCGCGCCGTCTCGTGTCGCACTGAGCGGCAGCGCGGCGGCTTTCACCACGCTGACGGAAGGGCAGGGCACTTACCGCCTGCGTATGTCGCCGGCGGCGGAAGGCGGCTTCAACCTGACAATCAACGCCGACTCTGCCGCCGGCGCGAGCGCCCAAAGCGTGGTCGTTACCGTCAACAAAGCCGACAACAATGCTCCGGCGGCGCAGGAACAATCGCTGGCAACGCTTGAAGACACGGCCAAACAGATCACTCTGTCGGCGCGCGACCCCAAAGGGCAGCCGCTCACCTACTCTATTGTCACTCTGCCGTCGCGCGGCGTGTTGAGCGGCTCGCCGCCGAATCTGATTTACACGCCGGGGCGAGACTTCAACGGCGTGGATGGTTTCGAGTTCAAGGCGAGCAACGGCATGGCTGACAGCCGCGCGGCCAAAGTCTTCATCGTCATACGTCCCGTCAACGACGCGCCGGTGTTGAGCCTGACAGGCGCGCGGGAAATCAACGCCGGCGAAACTCTGAACCTGCTTATTTCGGCTTCGGACGTTGACGCGCAGCCGCTGACGCTGACCGTTGCGGGCAAGCCCGCCGAAGCCACCGTCACTGAAGTGACCAGTACGAGTTGGCGCTTCAATTGGACGCCGCTCGCCTTGCAGGCCGGAAGCTACAAACTTAGCTTCAAGGTCGAAGACAACGGCTCGCCGCCGTTGAACGACGCCGGTGAATTCGCCTTCACGATCAAGACGCCTGACTTGACCAAATCGAAATGGGCTAAAACCTACGCCCTCGAAGGCGGCTCGATCACCGGCCTGGTTACCGACGATTCCAACCTGTTCGCCGCCACCAACGGCGGCGGCGTTTACCTTTCGCTCAATCGTGGACAGAGTTGGGCACCGGTCAATGAAGGGCTTGGCAACAACCTGTTCGTGGAGGCTTTGGCGCGCGACGGCAACAGGCTTTTTGCCGGAACCACGAATGGGCTTTTCACTTCGGACAATAACGGACGCACCTGGCGGCTCTCCGCTTTTAACCTTCTTTCGGTTCGCAAACTGGTGGCAGCGGCCGGCAAGGTCTATGCCTGGACAAGCGCCGAGGAATTTTATTCCAGCGACAATGGCGCAAGCTGGAAACGCCTGCGCCCGGATTTGCCACGATTCAACGGCGGCATTGTCAGCCTGGGGATTGTCGTGGCCGGCGACGGAACCATCTACGCTCAAGAAAACGTCGGGCCGCCCTATCGTCAGGTCTTAATTCGCTTGAGAAGCGGCGAACAACTCTGGCAACGGGTTGACGCAGGGCTTCCGCCAACTGCCGTGACGCAGTTTGCGCTTGAAGGATTCGTCACCTCCGGCAAAACGCTGGTTTACTCGGCTCAGGAATTCAACAGCCCGCGACGATGGTTTCTTTCCTTCGATCAAGGCGACCACTGGGAGGAAATCAACCCCAGGCAGCGCGATTACGGCGGCCAGCCCCAATCGCTGTTCGCTTTTCAAGGGAAGCTCTTTCTCGACTTGAGCAACAATGGCCTGGTCGTTTCCAGCGACAATGGCCGCACCTGGCAACCGCAACCCATTGGCACTCTTGGCTACTTCACCAGTGTGAGCAGCATGCTCAACGTTGGTGCAACGATCTTTGCCGGGTTGCAGGGGTATTACTATTCGCAGGACAACGGCGTCGGGATCGGCGTTTTCCGTTCGACTGACAGCGGGCGGAATTGGAACGAGGTGAACACCGGATTGACCAACGGCGGAACCATTCCGGCGCTGGTTACGAGTGAGATGGATATTTATGTCCCCGCCAGTTGGAATCTGTTGACTGCGGACAAGGAAGGGCAGAGTTGGCGCAAGCTCAATCAGGCTTTGCCGCAAGCCCTGCGCCTTTATCGCGGCGGCGTCTACCAAAATGGAATGGCCGCCGGGGGCAGGGCGTTAATCGCCTGTTGCGGCGGCGAGTATGCAAATGGGCGAAGCCATAACTCTCTTTTCCTGTCCGCTGACAGCGGTCAGAACTGGAATGAAATCAGTTGGCAAACGCTGGATCTGGAATTTCCGGCCAGGGCGTTGGCGGTGCGTGGAAACACACTGTATGCCGGCGGTTTCGGGGAGGTCATGGTTTCAAACGACCTCGGGCGCAACTGGCAAGTGGTGCGGGATGGGCTGAAGAACAATCGCGATGTCACCCATCTGTTGGTGGACGGCGGCAATGTTTACGCCGTGACTTTCGGTGCCGGCGAGACATCGCTGATCGGGAACATTTACCTGCTCGGCAATCAGGGAAAATCCTGGATTGAGGTTGGGCCGAAAAACGTCGAGCAGAATGAGTTCACGGCCTTTGCCGCTGCCGGCGACAAGCTTTTCGCGGGCACGAGCGAGGGGCAGATTTATGCCTCGCTGGATCAAGGACGGAACTGGAAAGTCTTCGACGGCGGATTGCCGAAAGAGCGAGTGCGGAACCTGGTCATCATTGACAACAAGGTTTTCGCCGCGACCGACAACGGAGTCTTTTTTTCGAGCGACAACGGGCAAAGCTGGACGCCGTTCACTTCCGGAATGACGGACACGCGCATCACTTCGCTCGTCAAACGCGGAGCGGTGCTTTACGCGGGCACTGAAGGCGGCAGCATCTTCCGTCTGGAAGCCGATGTTCAAATCTGGTCGCAATCCAACGCCGGGCTGAGCAATACCTTCACGAACGCAATCGCCCTCGGCAAGGACAATCTTTTCGCCGGCACTTTGGGCAGCGGTGTTTTCCGATCCGGCAACGGCGGCAGAACCTGGGCGGCTTCGAGCGCGGATCTACCTCCCAATGCGAACGTCAGTTCTTTGGCCGTCAGTCCGACGGGCGAAGCGACCGTCTGGGCCGGCTTGTTCGGCGAAGGCGTTTATCGCTCAGACAATCAAGGCGCGACGTGGACGGCCTTCAATGCCGGATTGGGCAACAAGCTCGTCAACACTTTGTTGGCCGACGGTGCGACGCTTTACGCAGGGACTGACGGCGGAGTGTTCCGCTCGGTTGCGGGCGAGGGGTGGACGGCACTCAACACCGGTCTTTCGATGCCGCGCGTTCTTTGCTTGAAAGCGGACGGCGGCACGCTTTACGCGGGGACGGACGGCGGCGGCGTCTTCAAGTTGACGGCGGAAAGCGGAAGCTGGGTGCGCGCGAGCAACGGATTGACCAATCAATACGTGACGGCGCTGTTCGTGAATCAGGGCGTGATTTATGCCGGAACCGGCGGCGGCGGAGTCTTCATTTCGCGCAATGGCGGAGCCACCTGGACGGCGGCGAACAACCAATTGCCGACAGTCTTGAACGTTTACGCCTTCGCCGTCAGCGGGCGGCGGCTTTATGCCGGAACAGTCTACGGTGTGTTCTTCACCGAAGACGAAGGTCAAAACTGGAAGCAGGCGAATGCCGGTTTGTTGGACGTTTATGTGACGGGGTTGGCGGTGAGCGGCAACACTCTGTTTGCGGGCACTGTGCGCGGCGGCTTTTTCACGAGCGCGATTCCCTGACGGATCGGCGGCCAGTCGCTGACATTCTGACCGCCGCGAATTAGAATGACGCGCCTTTCCGCCGGATGTCTCGGCAAACAGCAGTAACAACCCGTAACACATTGAAGCGCGTTTTCACTCAAGGAGTCGTTGGATGCTCGAATACTGGAGATGCCCTGTTTGCAAGGAGGCCTATCCTCCACCAACGCCGCGTTGCCCGACTGACGGCGCGACGCTGGAATTGACGCAGACTTTGATAGGGCAAATTCTCGACAACCGATTTCGGATCGAGAGCCTGCTTGGCGTGGGCGGGATGGGCGCGGTTTATCGCGCGATGCATCTTCATCTGGAAAGTTATTTCGCGGTCAAGGTGCTGCATCCGCCGATGGTCGCCGACGAGGCCGCCATCGAACGCTTCCGCCGCGAGGCCCAGGCCGCACGGCGCATTCATCATCCGAACGCCATCGAAGTCACGGACTTCGGCGTGACACCCGAAAAGCTGGTTTATCTGGTGATGGAGATCGTCGAAGGCCATCTGCTGCGCGACCTGATTCGCGAGGGAGCATTCGATTATCACCGGGCGACGGAGATTTTGTGCCAGGTCTGTTCGGCGATTCAGGAGGCGCACGACAAACAAATCGTCCACCGCGACCTGAAGCCTGAAAACATCATCGTCCGCAAAGAGGGCTATCAGGAGCGCGTCAAGGTGCTTGATTTCGGACTGGCCAAGCTGCTCGAACCGGAGCAGCCGGGCGAACGGCTGCGCGTGCTGTCCAAGGCGAACTGCGTGATGGGGACGCCGCAGTACATGTCTCCCGAACAATGCAAGGGACTGGATTTGAAATACCAATCGGACATTTACGCGCTCGGCGTCATCGCCTACGAGATGCTCAGCGGCCAACCGCCTTTGTACAGCTCGACGCCATTTGGCTATCTGAATCTGCACATCAACAAACAGCCCGCGCCGCTTTCCTCTGTCGCACCCAGCGTTCCGGTTTGCATAGAGCGCGTGGTGATGACCGCGCTCGAAAAATCTCCCGAAGACCGCCAGCAATCGGCCAATGAACTCGCACGGCAATTGCGCAACGCCGTCCGCGAAGCCGACGAACTGATTCATCAACCGACCATCGCCTTCGAGTTGCCGAGCGGCAGAATCACCATGTCCGTGACGGCGGAAACTGAATTGCCTTCGCGCCCGAACGCCCCGTCGCAATCGTTCGTTCTGCAGCAGGCATTGCCGGAGCGAAGCCATCGGGTTCAATCAATCCAAACGCCCTTGCCCGCCGCCGCTGCCGCGACAATTACGTCACCGGCGGATTCCGCGCCGTCCGGCAAATCAAAAACCGCGCTGGTCGCAGTCATTGCCGCACTGCTTGTAGTGGTTGCCGGAGCCTATGTTTATTGGCTTTCCGCCGGAAGGAAGCCGACGCCGAAAGACGAACCTTTTCCCGTTTTGAACTCCATCCAGGATCGCTTCGGCGATGAAATGGCCGGCATCACGGGCGGCGAATTCGTGATGGGGCGAAACGGCGGCGAGCGACCGGAAGAAGGCCCCGAACACAAGGAGACAGTCAATAGTTTTTACCTGGACAAAAACGAAGTCACCAACGAGCAGTACGAAAGGTTCGTGATTGCTGCCGGACATCGCAGGCCGTGGCATTGGAAAGGCGGCTTGTTTCAGCCGGACGATGCCGCGCGCCCCGTCACTTATGTCACCTGGACGGACGCCGATGCTTACTGTCGCTGGATGGACAAGCGGCTGCCGCTGGAAAAGGAATGGGAATACGCGGCCTGCGGCGGCGGCGAACGGCGCATTTATCCCTGGGGCAATGAATGGATGCCCGGTTTGGCAAACGTGGAGTCGGAACGGCCCGGCCCCGCGCCGATTGACGAGTTCGCTAAGGATCGAAGCCGCTTCGGAGTTTTGGGATTGGCGGGCAACGTCAGCGAATGGGTCGCTGATTATCTGGCTTCTTACGATGCGGCGAAGCCCAGCCCCTGCTCGAAGTGCCGCGTCATTCGGGGCGGGAATTTCAAAAACAACCACGCGATGAGCCGCGCCACATACCGTTCCTCGGATTACCCGGAACAACGTGGCGACCCGGACAGCCTGAAGAGTTACAGGGACGAAACGCTTCAGGTGGTCGGGTTCCGTTGCGCCAGGAACTTCACTCGATAATCGAAAGGACTGATTGAATGAATCGCCTGCCGGCGAAAAATCTGTTGGCTTGCGTTGTCGTCTTGCTCGGATGGGTTCAGCTTCAAGCCGCGCAAGAGCAAAAGCCGAATCGTCCGGGCGCGCCGCCGCGCACCGCAGGCCCGAATCGTCCGGGGACACCGAACGCAATCAAACCCGCGAAAAAACGGCCTCAACTGCCGCTCAAAAAAGGCGACCTGTTTTTGTATACGACGCCCGGCACCGACGTCCGGCTTTTCAAAGCGCCAAGCGGAAGCGGCAAGCCTCCGACTGAAGTCATACAACCGCGCGAGACGCAACAAAACTTCGTCTTGTTCAGCAACCTGGCACCGGGGCCCTACGAGGTTCTGATCGCGCACGAAGATTACGAGCCTGTTCACGGCAGCGTGGTCATCGGCAACAAGCCATTGCCCTGGGACGGCGTGTTGTCGCGTTTCCGGTTCAGGGACGTGACTCTGCTGTTCAATCAACAATTGGGCAGTCCGGCTGGCAGCCCTGCATCAGAGCCGCGCGTCGCGCTTGATGGGGAATTGCTTTCGCCGGACAAGCTGCGTTACGGGAAGGACGAAATCGTTCTTCGGCGCGTGCCGGTTGGACGGCATGGCATTCAGGTGGTGAAGAGCGGATACGAGGAATGGAGTCGGTCTGAATTCGATGTTGCGGCGGACGCCACCAAGGCGAGTTTGCTGGCTGTGGATTTGAAGCCGGCGACGATTGCCTTGACGGTCAGAGCGAAACCCGGAGCCGGCGTTTATCTGGTCAACGAAGCCGGCATCCCTGAAAACAAAGGCACCGTGCCGATTGAAGGTGAGCTGTTGATGACGGGACTGTCGCCCGGCGCTTACAAGCTGCGCGCGTCGCTCGACGGTTACGAAGACGCGGAGCGATTCGTCACGTTGACGCTTGATGAGCGTCGTCCGAGCGTTTCGATGGAGCTTGAACCGCTAGTCGAAACCCTGGGCGGCACGGCAAGCTTTGATGTCGGCATCAGCAACTGGTATCCCAAACGTCCGCCGGAATGGAAAGTGGACGATGGGCGCGGAATGCTGGTTCGCGGCACTCAGCCGGCACTTTTCGCGGGGCCGCGCAAAACCGGCCACGCATTCGGCTATTACGGCGATTTCACTTTGGTGCTGATGTTGAAGCTGGATAAGAACACCAGCGCCTCGTGGATTGCGCGCGCGCGCGACGAGAATAATTACTACCGCTTCGATCTGACGCCCGACAACACCATCGCCTTCTTTCTCTGTCGCGACGGCCAACGTGGCGCGGGCTGCCAAAAAATCCAGACCTACGATGTAACGATTGAGCGCGACCGGCCAGATGATGTGCTGACGATTGAGTTGCGGGTTGAAGGCAGTCGCTTCAAACACCGCTTTACACAAAGCCGTTATCCCGAAAAAGGATTGACGGAATTGGGCGTCGGCACGTTTGCGGACGAGACTTTCAAGGTCGGCGGCGTTGGCTTGTGTGCGCTCGACGGGGCGGAGTTCTACCTCTATCAGTTCTCGGTGATCCTGAAGAATTCGGGTCAATTCAGCGACCGGTAGGAAACCTTATGTCTAGAAGCTACTCCCCCAAGGCAAGTGCAACCCGATCCAACGGTCAGCGGCATTGATTCATGCAAGAAAGGAAGATTCGATGAACACTGGGAGCTTTGAAAAACCTTCGCTCGCGCCGATGGAGTTTGTCATGCCGCGTCGCTGCTTGCTGGAAGGCTTTGCCGAAAATGTCGTCGCCACGGTCGGGGTATGCGTGCGGAACTTGAATCCACACGATTTGATTATTTGCCGCACGCAAAACAGCGAATACCTTTTGTTGGTGCTCGATCCGCCGGCTCGCCGCGTCAGGGTGCAGGGAGGCGAGTTGTTCACCGAGCCGACAGAAGCCGTGGTGAACGGTTCCAGCTACGGCGGCTCGATGATTCGCCTGGGATGGATTTGCACCGGAATGCGAATTGAGTTCGTTCGCCAAACCGCAGACAAACAGATAATGAATCTTCTTACTTCGCCGGTGGAAGCCATCGGTCTGGAACCTTCGCCTTAAAACTCAACCAGGAAAGGTCTCTCATGCCAAAACTATTTTCCGAACTCGCTGTCATTGGTTTGTTCTGCTGCGTGGCCATTGTACTGAACGCCCCGTTCGCCCAGGCCCAGGACGAAAACAACGGTAAGCTCAAGGGCATAGTCCATGATATTGCCGATAGATCGC
>CAZRXE010000079.1:0-1550 GCA_964603695.1 uncultured Heliomicrobium sp. | reverse complement strand
AGCTTTCAATTCCGGCAGGTATTTGATGATCGGGTCTTCCAGCTTCAGCAAGCCGCGGTCGCGCAACTGCATGATAGCGATGGCCGTGAAGGTCTTGGTGATCGAAGCCCAGTGGTAAATGGTGTTTTCATCCACCGCCTGCTGCTTTTCCTGATTGGCAAGGCCGAAAAATTCCTGTGCGATGACCTGACCGTCCTGAACCAGCATAAAACTGCTGCCGACAATGCCGTGTTTGCGCATGCCCTGGTCGTAAAAGGTTTTGAATTCGCGGCGCGCTTGGGCGAAGTTTTTAGGTGTCTGGCTCTGAACAAAACTGGATGACATCAGCACGACAACGAGCGATAGTGCAGCCAAGCGAGTAATTGCACTCGGCAGGTTTTTCATTTTGGGGATTCCTCTTTGAATTGGGATGATTGCGTGAACTCCGGCGACCGGCGCGGAGAACGGGCGCTATTCTCACATTCGCGCGCCGGACTGACAACAGTCGGCGAAGCTTTTACATTTGGATTACGCGCGGCGAAAACGCCTGCCGAATTTGCGTTGAAAGGCCGCCGTCATTTGATTCAGTTCGCGAACTTTCAACAAGCTGGCCGTAACGTAAAACAGTCCAATGCCAAGCGCGACCGAAGCCCCGACGTTCATCAGCCGCACGAGCAGTGATTTCGTTCCCAGGAAAGTTTCAATCTGCCGGCTGGCAAACCAGCAAACCGCGCCCATCAGCGCCGAAGCCAGCAACACTTTGGCAAACGTGACAAATAGGCTGCGGCCTTCTATGCCGTTGAGGCGGCGGCGCATGAAAAAAAACAGCAGCGCGAAATTGACGATTGCCACCGCCGAAATCGAAAGCGCCAGGCCGCGATGCCCGATGCCGAAATGTTCCACCGTCAGCCAGGCGACCAGGTAATTCGTCGCAATTGAAATGACGCTGGCCAGCATCGGGATGCGCGTTTCTTTCAAAGCGTAAAACGACGGTGCCAGCACGCGCACGGCGGAATAAGCCGTCAAGCCGACGGCGTTGTACATCAGCGCCGCAGCGGTTTGTTCCGTATCAAAAGCGTCGAATTGTCCGTGCTGGAAAATGAGCGCGACAATCGGGCGGCTGAGTACGATCAGGCCGACTGCCGAAGGAATGGTCAGCAGCAAAGTCAGCCGCAAAGAAGACGCCAGCGTGCGGCGAAATTCGTCCAGGTTTTCGTTCGCCGCCGCGCGCGAAGCCGCCGGCAAGGTCGCCGTCGAAATGGCCACGCCGAAAATGCCGATGGGCAGATAAATCAATCGAAAGGCATAAGACAGCCACGACACAGGGCCTTCGCCCAAGCCGGAAGCGAACTTGGTGTTGACGAACACATTCACCTGCAAGGCCGCCGAACCGATAATCGCCGGAGCCATCAAACGCATGACCTGTCGCATGCCTTCGTCGCGGAAACTCAGAATCGGCTGCCAGCGATAGCCCACCGCGCGCAAACTCGGCACTTGAATCAACCACTGCAATACGCCGCCGGCCAGCGTGCCAATCGCCATTCCGACAATGGCCTGCGCCGCGCCCGCCG
>CAZRXE010000078.1:0-2610 GCA_964603695.1 uncultured Heliomicrobium sp. | reverse complement strand
GCGCGGGGTAATCCATCACCGAGCCTCGGTTGTAACTGGACGCCGCGAAGTTGTGCGAAAAACCGAGCGTGTGGCCGACTTCGTGGGCGGAAAGCTGCCGAATGCGCGCCAGCGCCATTGTCGTGGAATCGGTGGCCGGATCGGCGGAAGTGGCGGCCAAATAATCTAACTCCGGCGAATCTCCCGCTTCACATTGCCGTTCAACGTCTCCCATTGCCGCAGTCAGCGGAATCATTCCCGTTCCCAGCATCACGTCCTGCCGAATGCGCAGGCTGCCGAGCGAAACATTGCCTTTGATGATTTCGCCTGTGCGCGGGTCAGTGACCGCCGAACCGTATGACCAGCCGCGCGTCGAACGATGCACCCAGTTAATCATGTTGTAGCGGACATCCATCGGGTCGGCGTCCGCCGGCAGGACTTCGACGCGATAGGCGTTTTTGAATCCGGCGGCTTCAAACGCCTGCGCCCACCACGAAGCGCCTTCGACCAGGGCGGAGCGAATCGGTTCCGGCACGCCGTTGTCCACGTAATAAACAATCGGTTTGACGACTTCGCCGGCGGCGTTCTTTTGCAGGCGATGGCGGCGAATCCAACGCTTTTCAATCGGTTCGTTGAAGGGCGAAGCGTAATCGTAAAACATCATCGCCATCGCGCTGACACGCGGATCGTACTGGCGCGGCTTGTAATTCAAATCCGGCAGTTCGACGAAAGAATGATGCTGCCGCACGGTGACGGATTGCGCTGTCGGCGCGACGCCGCGCAGCAACCCGCCGGGGTCTTCGCCGGCCAGCGTGATGACGGTTTCGACTTCAGTGTTTTTCGGAAAGCCTTTGGTGCGGGGCAGGTAAAAGGCGCTGCGCGATTCGTCAAAGCGGAAATTGCCTTGCCGCGCGCCGCGCATACGTTCGGCCACGCCGTGCGCATCGCGCAACAACAACGCCGTCGCGTCCACCAACACTTTGTTGCCTTCCGCCGCCTCGACTTTGAATCCCCAGATGACGGACTTGGCGAAGGAATCAGCCACGGCGCGGCGTTCGGCTTCGTCGTCGGACAGCGCGCGATAACGATAATTCGGCTGGATCATCAAAACCTTCGGCCCGACGCGCTCGAAAGAAACCACGTAAGTTCCGCCCAGTTGTCCGCGATCCAGCCCAATGGGATTCGAGCCGATGCCCGCCGGCAAAGAGATTTGGTAAAGCAGTTCGGTGTTGAAGCGCGAAATCTCCATCCACATCTTGCCCTGCGCGGCGTCCCAATACAGCGGCACGTAGCCGTCAATCTTTTGCAGGTTGGCGGTTTTGGATGCGATGGTCGGCGTTTGCGCGCCGACGGACAGCGCGCACAGCAACAGCAGTAGGGGAAAGATCAGTCGTTTCATTTTTGAAGCCCTCCGAAGTTTGTGAGTCGTTCAAGTGGAAAGAATCCGGCGAATCAACGGTGCAAGCAATTGCGGCTCGGCCAGAAAACCATCGTGGCCGTGATCGGAAACGATTTCAGCGTAGTCCACATTGACGCCCGCCGTGCGCATGCGTTCGCTCAAGGCTTTGACTTCCGCCGCCGGGAACAGCCAGTCCGAAGAAATGCCGACCAGCAAGGTTTTCGCCTGAATACGCGCCAACGCTTCGCTTTCGGATTCATAACCGACCGACGGATGAAAGTTGTCCATCGCCTTGGTGATGAACAGATAAGAGTCCGCGTCGAAGCGGCGCGTGAAAATCGCGCCTTGATAATCCAGGTAGCCTGCGATGTCGTAGCGCGCGGCCAGCGACAGCAGCGGGTCTTCGCCGTTGCGGTTCGGGCGGCGGGCATTGCGTTCGGCAAACAGCGCCTCGGACTTGTAAGACAGCATGGCGATTTCGCGCGCCAGTCCCAGTCCGGCGGTCGGACTGTTGAGAATCGCCTGTCTTTGCAGGTGATTGAGCGCCAATCCCATCGCCGTCAGCGGCGCAGCACCGATGGCCACGCATCGCGGGACGCGATGCGGAAAGTCCATCGCCCATTGCATCGCCTGCATTCCGCCAATCGAACCGCCGACCACCGCGCGCAGACTTTCAATGCCCAGATGATCCAGCAACAGCGCCTGCGACCGCACCCAATCGCGCACGCCGACCAGCGGAAAGTTTTTGCCGAACGGTTTGCCGGTCGCCGGATTCAGGCTTTGCGGGCCGGTCGAACCGTAACAGGAACCGAGGATGTTGACGCAGAGCACGCAATCGCGGTTGCGATCAAAAACGCCGTCGGCATTGTCCGGCGTCAAAAACAATTGCGGCCACCAATCGCCCGCGCGCGCCGAACCGGATAAAGCGTGACAAACCAAAATGGCGTTGTCGCGCGCTTCGTTCAGCCTGCCGTAAATCGCGTAACGCAGCGAGATCGGTTGCAGCCTGCCGCCGGAGAAAAGCTGGAAAGGCTGGTCGGTAAAAGTCACATCGCCTTCAAAACTTGGTTCAAGCTGCGCGCTGGTCGGATTTGGAGAAGTCATAGGCTCATCCATCAGTCGCCGTCTATTAATCCGTTGGCGACACAGGCCCTCCTGTATCGTTGTAAATCATCGAATCGCTGCAACTGGTAATGTATTCCTGCATGTTGGGCTGAGCGGTGCGCCGCTTC
>CAZRXE010000077.1:0-3732 GCA_964603695.1 uncultured Heliomicrobium sp. | reverse complement strand
CGTCGCGGATCGCCCTTTTGTGAAGCGGGCGCGGTTTGCTGCGCAATCGCCGCGACATTGACCAACAGCACGAAAAGCAAAACTCCGGCAACGGTCATCCGCCACCGCAACAAACATTGGTTCATCATCGGACTCCTTGAGATGGAAAACTTCAGGCGAGCGCGCGCAATATTGCATACCTGTTTTCAGCTCGCAATGCCGCTTCGACCCAGACAAAATTCCCGGTGCGATTGGCGAAGAACAGTCTCTGCGTATAATCGCCGCCGAAGGAGAAATCTCATGGAAACTGCTTACATTGTTACCGGCACGCTGACCGACGAACACACCGTGACGCTGGACGAAGCCTTGCCTTTGTCGCGGGGAAAAGTCCGGCTGTCGGTTGAACCATTGACGACAGTTCAACCGCCAAAGCGTTCGCACAACGAAGTCATTGCCGAAATTTGGGCGCGGCAACAAGCGCGCGGGCATCAACCGCGTACACGAGAAGAAATTGACGCCTACATTCAAGTCGAACGCGATAGCTGGAATGACTGATACTTTGCTGTCTTGATACATCTCCCAAGCATAATCAGAAAGGCTGAATTTATGACGACCATCACGCTTGAAGTCCCTGATGAACTTGCCGCACAGGTTGTTGCGCTTGGCGGGCGGCTGCCAAATTTGCTGTCAAAAGCGTTGAAGTCGGAATTTCCTGGAAAGAAAGAGCAAGGCGGCGAGAGAAAAAACGCTGTTCCGCTTTATCGTGAAATCACGGATTTTCTGGCAACCAACCCTTCTTCCGCTCAGATTATCGCCTTCAAAATTTCAGACGAAGCTCAGCAGCGGCTGGAGGACTTGTTGGACAAAAATCGTGAAGAAGAACTGACGGCGGACGAAACTTCCGAACTTGATGCTTACCTGCAAGTTCGCGATTTGATGATCTTGTTGAAAGCCACGACTTAAAATCCCACCGACGCTCTCTTCAACAATCACACCTGAAAAAGGAACAACTGAATGAATCTGCCCCTGCTTTCATTGATTGCCTTGCTGGTCGCCATACTGATTAGTTGTTTTACGCGGTTGAACGCCGGGCTGCTTTCCATCGCCTTTGCGTTCATTCTCGGCGTGTTGTTGAAAGGGCTGAAGCTTTCGGAAGTCGTCGGCGGATTTCCTTCCGGGTTGTTTTTGACATTGATCGGCGTGACGTTGCTGTTTGCGCAGGCGCAGACCAACGGTACGCTCGACAAAGTGGCGCAGCGGGCGATTCATCTGGCGCGCGGCAATGCGGGCGTCATTCCGATACTGTTTTTCGTGCTGGCACTGACGGTTTCCGGCATCGGGCCGGGCAACATTGCGGCGGTGGCTTTGTTGGCTCCGGTGGCGATGGCCGTGGCCGGGCGCGCGGGGATTTCGGCGTTTTTGATGGCCATTATGATTTGCAACGGTGCCGGTGCCGGCTCGCTTTCGCCTTTTGCGCCGGGCGGAATCATCGCCAACGGATTGATGACCAAAGCCGGGATGCCCAACGCCGCCTGGCCGAATTTTTACAACACCGCGCTGGCGCAAACCTTCGTGGCCTTTGTTGGATACTTTGCGCTGGGCGGAGTGAAACTCTTTCGCCGCAAACCCACCTACGAAATGATCGAAGAGTTGAAGCAACAGGTGGATCCTTTCGATCACAGGCAGAAACTGACGCTGGCGGTGATTGCCGCGTTGGTGGTCGGCGTGATCGGTTTCAAAATTGACGTGACCATCGGCGCGTTCGTCGGCGCGGTGCTGCTTTCAGCGGCGCGCTGCGCGGATGAAGAAGCAGCGGTCAAAGCCATTCCCTGGAATACAGTGTTGATGGTTTGCGGCGTGACGGTGCTGGTGGCGTTGCTGGAAAAAACCGGCGGGATGGATTTGTTCACTTCGCTGCTGGCGAAACTGGCCGGCCAACGCTCGGTGACGGGCGTCATCGCTTTTGTCACCGGTCTGGTGTCGGTTTACAGCAGTTCGACCGGCGTGGTCTTGCCGGCGTTTTTGCCGACGGTTCCCGGCTTGATCGAAAAGCTGGGCGGCGGCGATCCGCTGGCAATTTCGTATTCGATCAACGTCGGCACGCATCTGGTGGATGTTTCGCCGCTGTCCACGCTCGGCGCGCTGTGCATTGCCAACGCCGCCGAAAGCGAAAATCGCACACGACTGTTTCACTGGATGCTGGCCTGGGGACTTTCAATGGCGGTGGTTGGCGCGGTGGTGTGCTTTGTGTTTTTTGGTTTGCTGCGTTGAGTTGGTGCCGCGCGGTAAGTTCATCGGCAAAATAAATCCGGCATTATGTTTTCCATTTTTCATTTTTTCAGACCTCGCTTGAAATCGCCTCTGGAGCAATGACAAATGAAAAATGACAATTGGAAAATGGAAAATGAAGGTCGTGAAGCGGCGCTCCCTAGCAGTCGCGGCACTGATCCGAATTGTGACTATGAACAACCTTCGAGAGCTTCTGGAAACGCGCGCGGCAATGACGCCGCAAAAGACCTGGCTGTTTTCTTCGGCGGATGATCGCCGCTGGACGTATGCCGAATTCGACGCGGCGGCCAATCGCGCGGCCAATCTGTTGCGGAGTCTGGGCATCGGCAAAGGCGACAAGGTCAGTTTGCTGATGAACAATTCGCCGGAATATGTGCTGGCTTACTTCGCCTGTTGGAAGCTCGGCGCGGTAGCCGGGCCGGTCAATTCGCATTTGAAAAGCGAAGAGCTGGCTTTTGTGCTGAACAATTCCGAAGCCGTCGCGCTCATCACCGAGCGGGAATTTCTGAAACACCTCGCGCCGATTCGCGCGGAGCTTCAGTATCTGCGCCACGTTCTCACGACCGATGCTGAAGCCGAAGGCGCGATTTCTTTCAACGCCGCCGCGCAATCGGACGAGCTGGATACCGTTCCACCCGACGCCGAAGACGAAGCCATCATCATTTATACCTCCGGCACGACCGGCAAACCCAAAGGCGTGTTGTTGACGCATCGCAACATTCTGGCCAACGCGCGGCAGATCACTGACTGGCTGCGCTTCACCGACGCCGACCGTTTGCTGTGCGTGATGCCGCTGTTTCACGTCAATGGAATCATCGTCACCACGGTGACGCCGATGTTCGCGGGTGCTTCGATGATTGTTGCGCCGAAGTTTTCCGCCAGCCGCCACTGGAACGTCATTTCAGACTATCAAGTGACTTCTTTCGGTTCGGTGGCGACGATGCTGGCGATGCTCTCGCGAACTTATCCTGACGGAGTTCCCGCCGGATTGGACATTTCGCGGCTGCGCTTTGCGCTGTGCGGCTCCGCGCCGGTTCCGGCGGAGGTGATGCGGCAATTCGAGCGGCAATTCAATTGTCTAGTGATCGAAGGCTACGGATTGTCTGAGTCTACTTGCCGCGCGACCTTCAATCCGCCGAACGAAAACCGCAGGCCGGGTTCCTGCGGCTTGCCGATTGGCTGCGAATTGAAAATCTTCGACGATGACGATCAAGAGCTTGGCACGGGCGAAGTCGGCGAAATTGTTTTGCGCGGCGAAAACCTGCTCAAAAGCTATTTCAAAAACCCCGAAGCCACAGCCAAAGCCTTTCGCTCCGGCTGGTTTCACACGGGCGATGTAGGCTACCGCGACGCCGACGGCTTTTTGTTTATAGTGGATCGCAAGTCCGACATGATTATTCGCGGTGGCGAAAACATTTACCCGCGCGAAATTGACGAGGTGCTTTACCAACATCCGGCGGTGCA
>CAZRXE010000076.1:0-9195 GCA_964603695.1 uncultured Heliomicrobium sp. | reverse complement strand
TAACCCAATCGCGCCAGGGCCACATGTCGCGATGGCTGTCTATGTGATAACCGTGCGTGTCGGCGTACCGCGCCAGATCGAGCCATTGCATCGCCATCCGCTCGCCGTAACGCGGGCTGCCGAGCAAACGGTCAACCGCTTTTTCGTAAGCGTCCGGCGATTTGTCGGCCAGGAAAGCATCCACTTCGGCGGGCGTCGGTGGCAGACCGGTCAAATCCAACGACGCGCGGCGCAGCAAAGTGGCGCGGTCGGCTTCGGGCGCGGGCGTCATTTTTTCTTTTTCGAGTCGCGCCAGCACAAAAGCATCAATCGGATTTTTGATCCACGCTTTGCTCGCGACCGCAGGCAAGTCGGGACGTTTCGGCGCTTGATAGGCCCAATGCTCGCTCCACTGCGCGCCTTCGTCCACCCAGCGTTTGAGCAATTCGATTTGTTTGTCGGTCAATTTATGGCCGGAATCGGGCGGCGGCATGACGGCGTTAGGGTCTTTGGAAGTGACGCGCTTAATCAAGCGGGATTCGGCTGCGTTGCCCGGCACGATCACGCCTTGTTTGGCAAATGCGCCGTCTTTGGTATCGAGCCGCAGCCGCGCCTTGCGTTTGGTTTCGTCCGGGCCGTGACAGGCAAAACAAGTGTCCGACAGGATCGGGCGAATCTCGCGGTCGAAATTAACCGGCGCGGCTTTCGCTTGCGCGGGCGAACCGTCGGCGGAAACCCGGTTCAGAAACAGATTCAAACTCACTGCCGACAACGCCGCAGCGACGATGAAGAAATGGACTTTGCGCGTTAGGTTCAGGCGCATCACTTTGAAACCTCCGGCGAATTACTTTGATTGTTGTTGAAAAGGTGAGTGGGTGAGACACCGAGTCAGTACCGCGACCGGTAGGGAGCGCCATTCACAGAAGTAAACGCTCGCTACCGCTCGCGGTACTGATTCAGCGGAACAATTCATCCACGGGAAACCGCCAACCGGGAACTGCCGGTTCCGCTTCGGCAATCTCGCCGCGACGATAAACGGTCGGATGTTCGGGATCATCGGCGCGATAAACCCGCACCGCCTCGTCGCCGAGCAAATCCACATCCCAAACCACGAGTGTGCCGGTGTCGAAATAATCGCGGCGTTTGGCGGCCATCTCCGCTTCGGCAGTTTTGCCGTAATCGCCTTCGCTGCGGACTTCGGCGGCAAAGGCAGGCGCGCCGTCAAAGAATTTCATCGTTATGTCGCCGATACACCATGCAGCATCCGGGCAGAACGATTCTCGATGAGGTAAATCAACAATGAAGCCCACGTTATCATTGACAGCGTGGCCGCCTCCGAACGTTGTTTCATAATCGTCAAGGCTTCTCCAAATGCGGCTACTTGCTCTGCCTGGGATTCCACCTGTCGGCATAAATCGCACCACCTTTCCGTTAATCAACTCCGCCTTGCCGTGTTCCGGCACGTGGTACAGGTCTTCGACCGTCGCTTTGATCCGTGGACTGACTTTCGTGCTCATAAAAACTTCACTCCATTGTTATTGTGTTATTGCCTTGATGAGTCGTTATTGAAAAGGGGTGAGCAGTTGAATCAGCGGAACAATTCATCCACGGGAAACCGCCAACCGGGGACTGCCGGTTCCGCTTCGGCAATCTCGCCGCGACGATAAACGGTCGGATGTTCGGGGTCGTCGGCGCGATAAACCCGCACCACCTCGTCGCCGAGCAAATCCACATCCCAAACCACCTGCGTTCCGGTGTCGAAATAATCGCGGCGTTTGGCGGCCATTTCTTTTTCCGCCGCTTCGCCGTAATCACTCTCGATGCGGACTTCGGCGGCGAAAGCGGGCGCGCCATTAAAAAACTTCATGGTCATTTCGCCTGTCCACCAAGCGGCGTCCGGGCTGAACGATTCGCGATGAGGCAAATTAACGATAAAGCCTGCGTTATCAGGAACGGCATAGCCTTTTCCTATCCGCTCATGTAGACGCAAACTAAATGTAATGTTGAGACTGGCTCGACTTGGAATACCGCCTGTCGGCATAAATCGCACCACCTTTCCGTTAATCAACTCGGCCTTGCCGTGTTCAGGCACGTGGTACAAATCTTCCACGGTGGCGCTGGGCTTGGGAATGACTTTCGTACTCATAGCAACTCCTTTTACGCGCTGGTCAAACGCCGCGATTATAACCGAGCCGAGCGGAACCGCGGAGCGGCGGCGGTGATTATGGCTTTTTCAGGCGACGCCAGCCTGATCCAGCCGTCTGACATCTTCCAACCGATCCGCCGGCAGCAAGAGCCATTGTGCCGCCCGACGTAAGCCGCCTACGCCGAACATTCCATAGGCGCGCAATGCCGAGGTGAGCGGCGGCATTGGGCTGAGCTTCAGCAATTCGCGCACGCGCTCCGGCACCAGCGCCGCCTGCAACCGCAGCACCAACTCATAGCGCCACCAGCCCAAATGCTTGCGGTACTTTTCGTAAAGCTGCACCGTGTGCGGGCTGTAAACCAGATCGCGCTCCAGGTGAAGCTGCCTGTCAAGCCGCCATTCGGCGTAAGTCGCAGGCAATTCCCGAACGTGCAGCCCGACGCCGACGCGATAAAACACATCGTACAAATCCTGCTTTTCGGCCAAACTGAGCGGGCGGTGCAGCCGTTCGTGTGCACGCTCCGAATAATCAATCAGCATATAAAGCACGTCGCGATGCGCCCATTCCGGGATGCGCGCGTCGCGCCGCCTTTCAACCGCAGCGTGCGCCGCGTTGATGCGTTCGAGCGCGCCGCGCGCCGCCGCTTCGTCCGCAAAGACGATCTCTTGCGCATAACGCACGGTCGAAAACAAACGTCCGATGGGATCGTTGGGAATGCGGCCCGTGAAAAACAGCCAGTCCACGGCGCGGTTGAGCGCAAACTCCGCCGCCGCGCCGGCGAATATCAGCAGAATCGTATCGGAACAGCCCCAGATGGAGCGGACAACGGAATGGTGATCTACAAAGCTTCTCATACGATCAATGCCAACAAGATTAATGTTCCAGTCGCACGCCTTCGCCACGCGCCAGAGCTTCAAGCTCCCGGTACAAACCCTCAGGCATTTCCAAATTCAAGCTGACCATTTTTGATTTCCTCTCCCGGCAACGTGACGCGGCTATTGAACAATCAGGCTGACGATTCCTCCAATAAAAACAGGATCAATCGTGGCGGACGGATTTGACGCCGCCACGATTGATCCTGTCAATCAGTTTGTCCGGCCTCTTATTTGTCTTGCCAAACCGGCAAGCGTCCGGCAGACCACGGCGCGCCTGCTGTATCAAGCGCCTTGTCGAGTTTGGGCAGATCAACTTCCACCAGGGTTTTCAGTTTGGCCAGCGCGACTTTGAAATCGTCCGCCGCGATGGCGTATTGATCCTGCAACGATTGCGTCGGACGCAATGCCGACAGGCGAATGCGTTGAATGATGCCGCTGACGCGCTGATTGATCGAAGGCGGCGGAATATCCGTCAGTTCCCTTCCCCCACGCAAGGTCGTTAGCAAATCGTCAACCTTGTCATCCAGCGTGTTGACTTCGTTGACCAGCGCCTGATTGCCGGCTGGCGCTTCCTGCGTGGCGCGCTTCATCAAACCGAGTTTGGTTTTCGCCGTGTTGGCGGCATCGAGCGCACCGGTCACCGCGCGTTGCAGTTTGACGACTTTGCGCTGGAATTCGGCCAGGATGTTGCGATCCTGCGACGACATTTTTTCCGTGCCTTCGGCATTGACGTTGAACGTCTGTGTGCCAGGCAGCGGCGTAATCACACCATTGATACGCTTGGCCATCGTCACGGTGTATTTGCCGGGCATGGCCAATTCGCCTTGCGGGCCGAATCCACCAAAGCCGCCACCGCCCAGCGTGGCCGGATCAATGCCTTCCATTCCCGGAGGCAATTGCGGCGCGGCCTGCACCACTGGCGGCGAGTGGCGGAAATCCCAAACCACGCGCTGAATGCCGAACATGGCCGGCGCGGTCAATCGGCGGACGACTTTTCCTTCGGCGTCGCTGATGGTGAAGAGCAGCGCCGGAGCCTCTTCTTCGGCCTCGTCGCGCAATTCCTGCCGCGTCGGATATTTGATCGGCTCTTTCTTGCGCTCGGCTTCGCGTTCGGCGGCCTGGCGAATCTGGCGTTTGGTGCGAATTGCGTCTTTCAAATAATAAGTGATGGTCGCGCCGTAAGCCGGATTTTGCGCGACATAAAATCCAGCGCCTTGCGAACCGGCCAGACTCGCGCCCGAACGCACGTACATCAAAGCGTCTTTGACCGGGAACAGATTCGAGTCCTGGGCCAGCGTTTCGGTTTTCACGCCGCGCAAAGGCGAATAATCATCCAGCACGTAAAAGCCGCGTCCGAACGTGGCCACGACCAGATCGTCCAAGCCTCTGTGAATCGCCAAATCGCGCACGGCGATGGTCGGCAAACCGCCTTTCAACTGAATCCATTTCGCGCCGCCGGCATCATTCGCGGAGGTGGTGAAGAACAATCCGAATTCCGTGCCAATAAACAAAAGGTTCGGATTCAAGTGATCTTCGGCAATGGCGTAAACCGAACCGCGTTCGGGCAGATTCCCGGCAATCATCGTCCAGGTTTTGCCCGCGTCCGTGCTCTTCACGGGATAGGGTTTGAAATCGCCGTTCTGGTGATTGTTGTAAAGCGCGTAAACAGTGCCCGCGTCGTGCCGCGAAGCCAGCACGCGATGCACGTAACTGCCTTCGGGAACGTCCAGCACTTTTTCGACTTTGCGCCAGGTTTTGCCGCCGTCTTCGGAGATGTTCAGCAAACCGTCATCCGTGCCGACGTAAATCAAACCTTCTTTTTTCGGCGATTCGCTCAAGGAAGAACCGTTGCCGTAAAGCGCCGTGGATTGATGTTTGGCGACGGCGTCCGGCCCCCAGATTTTCCCAAACACCGGCAGAGCGTCGCGGTTGAGTCCGCGCGACAAATCGCCGCTGACGACTTTCCAATCGTCGCCGCGATTGTCGCTGCGGAAAAGTTTGTGTCCGGCGAAATACAGCCGCTTGCTGTTGTGCGGGCTGATGAGAAGCGGCGAATCCCAGTTGTAGCGTTGCGATTCTTCGGCTTTGCCCGGAATCGGCGTGATGCTGGTGCGCTCGCCGTTCAGTTTGTTGAAACGCACCAGACCGCCGTTCTGGCTTTCGGCATAAATCGTGTTCGGGTCTTCGGGGTCAACCTGCGACGTGAATCCGTCGCCACCATTGGTCGCAAACCAGTCGCTGTTCGGAATGCCGGATTGGCTGCGTGTTTTGGCCGGCCCGCCCAGCGAGTTGTTGTCCTGGGTGCCGCCGTAAACGTTGTAAAACGGCAACTGGTTATCAATCGCCACGTCGTAAAACTGCGCGATGGGCAGATTGGCTTTGAAGTTCCAGTTCGAGCCGCGATCCAGACTTTCATAAACGCCACCGTCGCAACCGACCAGGTAATAGTTGGTGTTGTTCGGATCAATCCAGATGGCGTGATTGTCCACGTGCTTCAGCCGTTCGCCCAACGGTCGCTGCGTTCTGCCGCCGTCGTCGGAAACCTGAAAAACCACGTTCGGAATGTAAACGCGATCCACGTTTTTCGGATCGGCGATGATCTGGCCGTAATACATTCCCTGCGCAATGCTGGGACTTGTGCGCTCCCAGGTTGCGCCCCGGTCTTGCGAACGGAAAATGCCACTGCCCTGCCCCGCAGCTTCGACCGTGGCGTAAACGACGTTGTTGCTCGCGGGAGAAATCGCCAGCCCGATGCGCCCCAAATCACCCGCCGGCAATCCGCCGCGCAAACGTTGCCAGGTTGCGCCACCGTCCGTGGATTTGTGAATCGCGCTTTCGGGGCCGCCATTGATCAGCGTGTAAAAGTGGCGGCGACGTTGCCAGCTTGCTGCGTAAACAATGTCCGGGTTTGAAGGATCAATCACGACATCCGTCACGCCGGTGTTTTCGCTGATCGAAAGCACGGCTTTCCAGGTTTTGCCACCATCGGTGGTTTTGTACAAACCGCGATCTCCGCCCGCCGACCACAGCGGGCCTTGCGCGGCGACGTAGACGGTTTTGCTGTCACGCGGATCAATGGCGATCTTGCCGATGTGTTCGGACTTGTCCAAACCGACTTTGCGGAAACTGCGCCCGCCGTCTTCGGATTTGTAGACGCCGTCGCCGTAACCGACGCTGCGTTGCGAATTATGTTCGCCCGTGCCGACCCACAGGACGTTGGTGTCTTTCTGGTCCAGGGCAATCGCGCCAATCGAAAACGAGCCGTAGTTGTCGAACACCGGCGTCCAGGTCGTGCCGCCGTTGACGGTTTTCCACACGCCGCCGGAAGCGACCGCAATGAAATACTTGGCGCGGTCGTTCGGATCCACGGCAAAAGCATTGACGCGGCCTCCGACCACCGACGGGCCGATCGAACGAAAACGCAATCCGCCGAAAGTAGGCGTGGACATTGGGTCTTGCGGTCTGCCGGGTGCGCCTTCGCCGGATTGGTCGCCGGCGGGTGGGCCGCCTTGCCCGCCACCGCCTCTGCGGCCTTGAGCGCTCGCTGAATAAAGTGCAATTAAAAGGGCAGCGCCGAACAGCGCTGCCACCAGAAATGTGCGAAGCAATTTCACGTTAGTGTCCTCCACAAAAGTCTTGCTTGAATCGTTGAGTTAAGTAGATCACGTATCTGAAAACTATGACGGCTTTTTGACCACTGGCAATGGCGAAGTTGACGAAGGCGGCGGATTGCCGTCCACAGTACGCGGCTCCATCAACTCGATGCGCGTGCCGTCCGGATCGAACAGGTTCAATTGCCGACGTTGATTGACTCCGGTGCGGATTTCCAATGGGCGCGTGTACTGTTTGCGCGCCGGGCTGGCTTCCAATTGCGCCAGCGCCTTTTGAATGTCGGGCACTTCCAAACAGATGTGATGTTGCGACGTGCGCGCGCCGGGCGCGGGTTTGTCGGCGTAGAGCATCCATTCAATGTAATCCGGGCTGTCAAGCAAGCGCATATTGATCCACGAGACAGTATCAGTGCCGCGCGCATTGCCTCGCCAAAATTCCGTGAAGCCCAGTGTGTCGTGGTAAAACTTCGTCGCGGCGGGCACATCGCCGATGATGATGCCCACGTGCATCATTCGCGCAGAGATGCGCTGTTTGCCAAGGAACTTGCCTTGTTCGCGCATGGTCCAGCCCGCAGCTTCATATTGCGTGAATTCGACAGTGTGGCCTTCGGGATCTTTAACATTGAAACTGGTATTGCCGATGCGAACTTGGTTGACCTTATCCGGCACAGTCACACCCTTGGCTTTTAAGTATTGCCGCAACCGTTCGGCGTTGTCGGTGTAAAACGAAATGTGCCGCAGCCGGTCTTCGCCTGCTTGATAGCCCGGAAAGAGTTCAACATATTGCTGATCGTTGATCTTAATGAAGGTCATGGCCAGCGAGCCATCGGCGTTTTTCAAATCGTAGGGTTCTTCAAAGCCAAGGAAGTCTTTGTAAAAGCCGCGCGCCTTGTCCACGTTGCTGACGGCCACCGCCATATGCGCGACGCCAAGTAACCGGGGACGTGGGGGCGACGAAGATTGCCACATCAACGCGACAAACAGTAGCGTAACCGCCAAGCCGAACTTCAGAATCATTGTGAGCTATACCTCCGAAATGAAATCAGTCAAGTTCAGTCCGTCACTTTTCAGACTGCCTGGAACCAGAATACGATCGAAGGGAATCACGCCCTGTTTAAGCAACTGTTCCCGTTTGCAATCCGCGAAATGATGGGCAAATTTCTCTTTGTCCGCGCCGGATTTGTTTTGCCAAGCATCATAACCGCCGCGCCGGTAATCTACGTGATGGCCGATTTCGTGCAAAAGCGTGCGGTACAACTGTGTGGCGCGAATCGTCTCCAATGTCGGATGAACAATGTGGGCGCGACTGTTGGTGGTGATTTGGTGACCATCCTCGCGCAGCCTTTCCAGCTCTTGCCGGTCGTCCGGTGTTAGCGAACGCGACCAGCGAATTGGTTTGGTCGGATCAAATGCATCCAGGAACACAGCGGGACCTTCGTGTTTATCAATTGTGACCCAGAACACCGCGCGTCCCCACACACTGGCCAGAATTTCTTCTTTGCGTTTAGGCTGGCGCAAGATGACCAACGAAAAATCGGCCAACTCCCTTGGGCCCAGATGAGACAGTAGAAAGATCAAATCATCCACTGTCCAGGCATGGGCGTATTCAGCGCGCGTTCGTTCAACGATGAATGTAAAAGACCTATCTTTGATCCGCCGTTCGACAACGCTGTATTCGGTCAGAGCTGCCCAAAACGGTGTGCTTCGTTCAACAATTACCAACTGATTATTTTGGCCGTGCCCGCTCTTGGCCGTACCGATGTTCCGATTGCGCTGGATTGGATTGCGTCCTGCTTTCATCATACGTCGTAGAGAATCTGCTTTTACACAAGGCTCCCGTGAAGCCCACCTTTCCAGTGCGCGAATAACTTGTCGCCACGCGGGTTCAGTCGAGCGGCAGACGCATTCCTAAGCCTGTGCGGAAATTGCTAAACAAACCAATCCGGCAAACAGGCAAAAAGCCTGCGGCTTGTGCCGTGGGTTCAGGTTGAATTGTTTCCTTGGTCAAAAAGGAATGATGACGATTGTCGCTGATAAAAACGCGGCCAATCGTGGTCAGGTTACTACTTTAATTTCCAACTGAAAACCGATCCGGGATTTTGCCGCCGCCCAAGCCGCTTGACTCTGTGGGCGTCTGGCCGCGATAGTCTGCCACTCATTTTTCCAAATTCATTCGAGGTGTCCTTCATGAAAGCTGCTGTGTTACGTGCGCTCGCCGAACCGCTCGGCGTAGAAGAATTGCCCGTGCCGGAACCGGGCACGGGCGAAGTGTTGATTCAAGTCGCGGCCTGCGGCGTGTGTCATTCGGATTTGCATCTGGCGCGCGGCGAGTGGGATTTGCTCAAACCGATCACGAAACTGCCGCTGGTACTCGGCCATGAAGTGACCGGCACGATTACCGCGCTGGGTCCCGGCGTGGAAGACTTGGCTGTCGGTGACCGCGTCGGCGTGCCGTGGCTGCATTTCACTTGTGGCGAATGCGAATTCTGTCGCGCCGGGCGCGAAACGCTTTGCAGCAAACAACAGGTGACGGGCTGCACTGTGGACGGCGGCTTTGCCGAATTCATCAAAGCCAAAGCCAGC
>CAZRXE010000075.1:0-2289 GCA_964603695.1 uncultured Heliomicrobium sp. | reverse complement strand
GGCGTTCGACGTGGCCGCCGAATTTGTGCCGCATTGCCGAAAGTACCTTTTCGGCGAAGGTGTTGTCCTGTCGCGAGCGGAAGCGCGCAAAGAGCGAAGTGGCGAGTACGTCCACCGGCACTGCTTCTTCGATGGCCGCCTGAATCGTCCAGCGCCCTTCCCCCGAATCCTGGACGAAGCCACTGTAGTTGGACAAAGAGGGGTTTTCCATCAGCGCCATGGCTGTCAAATCCAGCAGCCACGAACCGACCACGCTGCCGCGTCGCCAGACTTCGGCGATTTCGGCAAGATTCAAATTGTAGCGTTGGTGTTCGGGCAATTCTTTGGAATCGGCGTTGCGCATGATATCGAAGCCTTCGGCGTATGCCTGCATCAAGCCGTATTCGATGCCGTTATGAACCATTTTGACGAAGTGGCCGGAACCGGCGGGGCCGCAATAAAGGAAGCCTTCTTCGGCTGTGCTTTCGATGGTGTCGCGACCCGGAGTGCGCTCGATCTCGCCGCGTCCGGGCGAAAGGGTGCGGAAGATGGGCTGCAGGTGACCGAAGATTTCCTTTTCGCCGCCGATCATCAGGCAGTAACCGCGTTCAGCGCCCCAGATGCCGCCGCTGGTTCCCACGTCAATGTAATGTATGCCTTTTTCGTCCAGCGCGCGGGCGCGGCGAATGTCGTCTTTGAAATGCGAATTGCCGCCGTCAATGATGATGTCGCCACTGGACATGTGTTTGGACAGAGCGTCCACTGTTTTTTCCGTCGGTTCCCCGGCGGGAACCATAATCCAGATGGCGCGCGGCTTTTCCAGTTTTTCAACCAGGTCGCCGATGGAGCGCGCGCCTTTCGCGCCTTCCGCTTCCAGGTTTTTGACGTTGTCCTGATTCAGATCGAAGACGGCGCATTCGTGACCGGCGCGCATCAGCCTGCGCACCATGTTTCCGCCCATTCGGCCCAGCCCAATCATGCCCAATTGCATAGCTGTTCTCCCTCTTCAGTTGTGTTTTCCAGAGTGGTTGGTTTTGACGATTCCAAAAGCGAAGCGCAGTGTAGTCGCTGTCCTGCAGGCTGACAAGATTTACGGTCAAAACCAATGCTTGAATCTTTTCCCTGAAACGGATTTTGTCGGAGCGCCTTTCGCTGCCGGGAACCGCAAGGAATGGCCGGTTTTCCGGAAGCGAATCAACTTTTCCTGAAAAAAACGGCCAGTTTCACTTGAGTAAAAAAATAGATGACAGTCCGCGCTTATTTTCCATTTGTCAGTTGTCATTTTTCATTTGTGATTGATTGGCCAATGCCAAATCTCAAATGACAAATGGAAAATGAGAGGCGAACCGACCCCTGTATTGTGAAGCTCTCTCAGACCTCTGCAAGATTCGAGGCTGAGCAAAACCATTCCGCTGCCGACACCTATATTCTTATTTCGGCGGCAGCAAAACGAGCAAGCGATCTGTTTCTTTCTTCCATCAGGAGAGACCTATATGAAACGTTCGATATTGATTCTGACCGTTCTGGCCTGCGCTGTTTTCTTGGCGACGTTGAGCGCCTTTGTGCAGGAGCGATTGCGACCGCAACTCGGCGACCGCCCGGAAACTCCGCAGCGAAGCATTGATCCAGACAACCTGCCGCAAACCTACCTGAACCAAAATCGCCTGCACAAACTGATGATTCGTCATGACGAATCGGAGGTTTACAACGACCTACTCCAGCGCGGAGCCGTTCGTGAAGACGTGGATTACGGCACCTTCCGCTTGATCGTCGTGGATGAACAGGCGCTAGGCGGACGCGACGCTGTGCGCGCGCTGCCTGTCGCCGCGCGCGACGAACAGAATTTGATCGTGCTCAACGGCTACGTGATTGACACCAGCAACGCCGAACCGCTCAGCAAACAGCCGGCAGTGGATTTGCGACAGACGCGCATGGCCGAAGCGCAAAGGAATTTTTCGCGTCCGGGCGACGGCCTTTACATCGTGCAATTCATCGGGCCGATTCAGGACGCCTGGCTGAAGGAACTCAATCAGACCGGCGCGGAAGTCATCAGCTATGTGCCGAACAACGCCTATATCGTGCGCGCCAATCAGAACGCGGCAATGGGTTTGATTGCGATGAAAGATCAGCAGTCTTTCGTGCAATGGGTAGGCGATTACGAACCGGCGTTTCGCATCGCGCCACGGCTCAACAGCTTTCGCGAAGCGGACAATTCGCAATCGGTCAACGTTACTGTGCAGATACTGGACGGCGCGGACGCCCAGCAGACCATCGCCAATCTGAAGGCTTCGGCCAATCGCGTGCTGGGCG
>CAZRXE010000074.1:0-1924 GCA_964603695.1 uncultured Heliomicrobium sp. | reverse complement strand
GTTTATGCGGCTTTGCAACCGGCGCTTATTAAGCACGGCATTTTTTTCGTGCCGAATGTGCTGAAGATGGAGCGCGAGGAACGCCAGAATCGCAGTGGCGGCGCATTGATTTACACTAACCTACAAGTTGAATACACCTTTTTTGCGGCTGATGGCTCATCAGTGCGCGCGGTCGTTGCGGGCGAAGCAATGGACAGCGGCGATAAGTCCACCAATAAGGCGATGAGTGCTGCGCTGAAATACGCACTGCTACAAATCTTTTGCATCCCGACTGAGAGTAACGAGGATGCCGATGCAGTCAGCCATGATGTGGCACCGAAAGCCAACGGCAACACGAAACCTTTTGCTTGCTCACAATCACTCAAAACCAAACTATTCAAATTAAATCAAGAAGCTGAGGCCGCTGGTATCAAGACGGATGAAATTAAGAAAGCCGTTGCGCGCGAGCTTGGCAGTGATGATTTTCGCTCCTTCAACGATGAGCAAATGGATAAGGCGCTCGTCATCGTGACGGAGCTAATTCAATCAACGAGAAACTAAATGAGCATCGCTCTCACATTACCGCTTGGCCCTTCAGCAAACCGTTACTGGCGCAATGTTCGCGGCGTGATGGTGAAGTCTGAGGCCGCACGCGAGTACCAAGAACAAGTGGGCTGGCTGGCTCGCGCCGCTGGTTTACGGAAACCCATTCTCGGCGCTGTCGCAGTTACGCTGCGCGTGTTTCGCAAGCAGCGGAGCGGCGATTTGGACAACAAAATCAAGCCCCTGCTTGATTCACTTAACGGCATTGCCTGGAACGATGATTCTCAAATCGTTGAGATTCACGCGTTCCGTTTTGATGACCCAAAGAACCCACGAATTGAAGTGGAGATCACGGAGAAATAAATGGAAACGAGATTTTTACCTTGCAAACTCACACCCGATGAAATCCGCGAACGCGGCGAAAAGCTCGCCAGCTTGCGCAATCAAATTGCCGATGTCGAAGCCTCCAAGAAACAGGCGATGGAGAATTTCAAAAGCCAACTCACGACGCTCACGAAAATTGCCGACGACATCACGGAAGAGATCAGCACGAAATCAGAATGGCGCTCGGTTGAGATCACCGAAAACAAAGATTTTGACAAAAAGAAAGCGTTCACGATTCGGCTGGACACAGAAGAAGTCGTGGAAACACGCGCGCTGACGCCCAAGGAATTGCAGCAAGGGCTTTTCAACGATAAGCCCTTGGCGATGGAAGAATACGAAACAGCGACGGCATAACGACTATGGGCGAACAAACAAAAATCGAATGGGCGGATCACACCTTCAACATCGCGGAGGGGTGCCAGAAGATCAGCCCTGCCTGCGAAAACTGTTACGCCGAACGCCGTGATAAGCAGTATCACGGTGGCACGCATTGGGGGCCAAATACGCGGCGCAAAATGATGAGCGAAAGCTATTGGAAGCAACCGCTCAAATGGAACGCCCAGGCGCAAGCCGAAAGCAAGCGTTATCGTGTTTTTAGCTCCTCCCTGGCGGATGTTTTCGAGGATCATCCTGATTTAATCGAACCACGCGAACGACTTTTTGACCTTATCAAAATGACTCCGCACCTGGATTGGTTATTGCTCACCAAGAGGCCGGAAAATATCCGCAAAATGTTTCTGCCAGATTATCAATGGCGGGACAATATTTGGCTTGGCACCACCGTCGAGAATCAAAAGTACGCCGACAGTCGCATCCCTGAATTGATAAAAATCCCCGCAAAAATACGGTTTTTGAGCATTGAGCCGATGCTTGGGCCAATTGATTTGCTCAAATCTCTTGCGCAATGCCGTCAAACCATCGCCGGGCAGCGTGTCAATGAATGGATTCATTGGGTTATTGCAGGCGGAGAGAGTGGCCCTAACGCCCGCCCCTCGCATCCTGGCTGGCTTTGCTCTTT
>CAZRXE010000073.1:0-2718 GCA_964603695.1 uncultured Heliomicrobium sp. | reverse complement strand
CGCATCGCCCGGCTGCTCGATCCAAACACGCACTTTCAAGAAATCGGTTTGCTCGTCGCTTATGACCAATACGACGGCCAAGCGCCTTCCGCCGGCGTCGTCACGGGTTTCGGCGTCGTTGCCGGTCGCGAAGCAGTCATCGTCGCCAACGACGCCACGGTCAAAGCCGGTTCGTGGTGGCCGGAGACGATCAAGAAAATTCTGCGCGCGCAGGAAATCGCCATGCGCTGCCGCGTGCCGATTGTGTATCTAGTGGATTCGGCGGGCGTGAATTTGCCTTATCAAGACGGCGTTTTTCCCGGCCAATACGGCGCGGCGCGGATTTTCTTTTATAACTCGGTCATGCGGCGTTATTTGAAAGTCCCGCAAATTGCCGCCGTGATGGGGCAGTGCGTGGCGGGCGGCGCTTATTTGCCGGCGCTGTCGGACGTGATTCTGATGGTCGAAGGCACTTCGTTTATGGGTTTGGGCGGGCCGAATCTGGTCAAAGGCGCGACCGGGCAAAAGGTGGACGGCGAAACCCTGGGTGGCGCGAAGATGCACAATGCGGTTTCCGGCGTCGCGCATTACCGCGCCAAAAACGACGAAGAATGCCTGACGCAAATCCGTGAATTGATCGTCAAATTGCCTCCGCCTCAAACATTGCCTGCGAAGATTGCGGAGGCGAGCGAATCCGCTAGGCCGATTACCGATCTTTACGACATTTTGCCCGCCGATCATCGCGCCGCGTATGACGCAGGGGCGATGCTGGATTGCCTCTTTGATCGCGATAGCTTCGACGAATTCCAGGCCGACTTTGCCAAAGAGATGATCGTTGGCTACGCGCGCATCGGCGGCATTTCGGTCGGCATCATCGCCAACAATCGCGGGTTACTGCCTCCGGCTTCGCCAGGTAAGCCGCCGAAATTCGGCGGGATCATTTACACCGAAAGCGCCGAAAAGACGGCGTACTTCATCGAAACCTGCAATCGTCACGGCATGCCGCTGGTGTTCATTCAAGATGTTTCAGGCTTTATGGTCGGCGTTGAAGCCGAGCAGTCCGGCATCATTCGCGCGGGCGCTCGCTTTGTCGAAGCGATGGCGACGGCGACCGTACCCAAAATCGTTTTGACCGTCAACCACGCCAGCGGCGCTGGCTATTACGCGATGGCGGGGCAGGGCTTTGATCCTGATTTCATTTTCACCTTGCCCACCGGGCGCATGGCCGTGATGGAAGGCGAATCCGCCGTGATGGCGCTGTTTGCCACGCAACTGGAAAAACTGAAAGCCGCCGGCAACGCGCCGGACGAAAAGCTCCGCGCTGAAATGAATCGCGTCCGGGCGGAATACGAACGGCAACTGGACGCGAAATTCGCCGCCGCGCGCGGCTTCGTGGACGCGGTCATCGCGCCGGAAGACATTCGCCCGGCGCTGACTTTGGCGCTGCGAACGGCGCTGAACAATTCGTCAGGGCATTTGGGTTTTGGGATTTAAGTTCGAGGCTTTAGGATTGAACGAATGGAGAAAGAGCGATGGTGAAAACATTCGGATTGACTCATCTTAGTCTGGCGGTGCGCGACCTGGAACGTTCGTTGCGGTTTTACGAACAAGTCTTCGGCGTGAAGGAGTATTACCGCGAGGAAACTTCCATTCAGGTTCAAGGGCCGGGCAGTCACGATGTGATCGCCTTTGAACTCGATGCTGCGAATGCGGGGCGTGCAGCCGGGATTAATCATTTCGGCTTTCGATTGACGATGCCTGCGGATATGGATCAAGCGGTGGCGGAAATTGAGCGTGCAGGTGGCAGGGTCTTACGGCGAGGGGAATTCGCTCCCGGTTGTCCGTTTGTTTATGCCACTGACCCCGACGGTTACAAAATCGAGATTTGGTACGAGTAAAGAACACCTTTTGTGGAGGAACCACTTTGATTCAACTGTATTTGATGCGGCACGGAGTGGCCGCCGATTTGGGCGAAGGCGGAATTCTCAAGGACGAGGATCGCCCGCTCACCCCTGAAGGCCGCGTGCGGATGAAGCAAGCCGCCGCCGGATTGAAAGAGCTTGGATTGAAATTCAATGTGATCTTGACTAGTCCGTTGCTGCGTTGCCGGCAAACCGCTGAAGCCGTGGCCGAGGTGCTGGATTTGCAGCATCGCGTCAAAATCATGGAATCGCTGGCACCGGGCAAGGCTTTTGCGACGAGCGAGGGCGGTCACGCGGAAATCTTCCTGGAACTTGGCGCGTTCCAGTTCGACAAGGCGCTGCTGGTTGGCCACATGCCGGATTTATCGGAAGTGGCTTCCTTTCTACTGGCGGGCAATCGCAACCTCAACATCGAATTCAAGAAAGGCGCTTTGTGCGCGATTGAAGTCACCAGCCTGCCGCCGCGCGGGCCAGGTTTGTTGCGCTACATGCTGACGCCGAAACAAATGCGCGCCTTGAACAAAGGAAAATAAATCAGTGCCGTGAGTGAAGTTGAAGGCTCGCTCGCGGCGCTGATTCAGAAGGACAAATATGAATCCCTGGCACGATGTTGATCTTGGCGAGGAAGCGCCGGAAATCTTCCGCTGCATTATCGAAATTCCCATCGGCTCGAAAGTGAAATACGAACTGGACAAAGCGACGGGCTTGTTGAAAGTGGACCGCGTGTTGTTCAGCTCGGTGCATTACCCGGCCAATTACGGATTTCTGCCGCGCACCTATTGCGACGACAACGATCCGCTGGACGTGTTGGTCTTGG
>CAZRXE010000072.1:0-3038 GCA_964603695.1 uncultured Heliomicrobium sp. | reverse complement strand
CGGAAATTGAAGTGGAAGCGCCCACAAAGAAGCTGGCAACGAAAAAGAAAGGATAATCTATGGCTGCATTGACGACATTACACGCTGATGAAATCGCCCTGTCCTATCGAGAGGGCGGCACGTTGCGGCGCGCGGGAAGTTTTGGGTTTTTAACCAACGCGACCGTAGCGTCCGCCGACACAAACCAAGGATTGCAGGACGCAGTAACCAATAGCATTGTGCAAGCGGACGCCGTTCCTGCCAAGGGGCGCGTCAATCGCACAATCGTCTACGGGGGAGCGACCGGCGAGCTCTCAAACGCGCGCATTTTGCCGCTGACAACCATTGAGGAATTGGTACAGTTGACCTGGCTGCAAGCCAATACGCTGTATCAAGATTTGCTGTACGCCTGATGTGGGTTTCACGCGCGGAACTGCGTCGCGTGCTGGCGCAGAATAAGGCGCTCAAAGCGCAAGTGTCGGCGCTGGAAGCCGAATTGCGCGAAGAGCGGTTACGTGGTCGGCGGCGTGAGGATGAGCTTGTTGACCGGGTGCTAACCGCAGCCGGTCGGCACGCGCTCACGCCTGATCCGGCGGTTACTCCGCCGAAAAAGCCCGCGCCGCCAAAACCGCTAACCGCAATGGAAGAGGCACGCTTGGCCGCGCTTCGCCAAGCGGCCCTTGACGCGGGGCGTCCCACACAAGAAGCCGATGCGCTGTTTTACGCGCAGCGCAATGGCACACCGTTTCAGGTCGCCCAACCGTCCGAACCATACGTCGAGTTGCATTGATTTACACACGCCCGGAAGTTATCCCGCTACGACGGGGACAGAATTACGCACCGCTGAAGCCCTTGTTGCAACTAGGGCAGGAAAAGCAACAAACGCATTTCCTGCAAGATGCACTCAAGGAGCGGTATAAGCATTTCTGGGAACACGAAAAACTGACTTGGCGTGAGTTGATTTCGGCGGGTGAACTCGTGGCGCATATGGTCACGGGCGACGCGCTGCCCGAACGCAATCCGTGGACAGGTGGCTGGCTGGCGGTGCGTCCGACACGTCAGGACGCCAGCACGTCGCGGGCGTTGAACTTTATGCAGTTCTACTTCACGAATTGCATTGTGAAGTGGATGCAGAGCAACCCGGATGTGATCGCACGCGCAGCGCGTGATGATGACCGCTCCGCAATGGCAGCGAAAGCGGCAGACATCATCGTTGATCATTACGAACTGAAATTCTTTAAGCCGTGGTTTAACTACGCAGAGGCGCTCAATACGCTGTGCTTCGGCACCTATATTGAGCGCGTGCGCCACGATTCCGGCATCAAGGGCGTGATCGGCATTCGGGAGATTGTCGAGAATCGCACCATCCAAATTGGTGACGGGTGGGCCTATTGTGGGGATTGCGGCGCGTCTGGTACGGCGGCGCAATTTCAGCCACACATGGAACCGGATGCGGACGACTTTGGCGGGCCGCCCGATGGGGACATGGATGATATGCACGCGCCGGGCGTTGCGGGAATTTGCCCACAATGCGGATCAGAGTCGGTGTTGATGGAACCCGCACCGATGGATACGGTTCCTTCAGTCGTCGGGCAAGAGCAAGTCGAGATGGGGGATTTAGTGTGCGAGTCACTCTTATTCCCTGGCTGCCGCTGGGATTTGCGCACGCGCGCAGAGTGGTCGCCGTGGTTTTTGTATCAACAAAAGATTCCACTGGGTGCAGTGCGTCGGTTGCTGGGCAATGTGCGCATTCCTGGCCAGCCAGAGGGACTGATTGACATTGGCGCACAAGTGATTCGCGCACTGGCGTACAGTGGACAGGCGGTATCCGGTCGCGCGTATCAACCGTGGCGCAATCCCGCATCGAAGGAAGACCCGACGCTCTGCGAAATGTGGCTATCACCGCAGGATTATGCAGACATCGTAATCAAGGGCAACGAGGAAACGGTTGGCGGCGAACCGCTCCCACAAGGCGCATCGCTGGAACAGTTGTTCCCGGATGGCCTATGCGCGGTCGGGCTAAACGGATTCAATGTGGTCTTGGGATTATACGCGGAACGACACGCAGACCACTTAACCAGCGGCGTGTGGCATATGAAGCCAATGTCCGGCGCGGGGCGCGGCCAGCAAGATTTGGTTGAAGTGCAAAAGCGATACAACAAGCTGGACTCGCAGCAATTGGCCTTTATGGATGCTACGGCAACCCCTGCCATTTTGCACGACAAGGATTTACTTGACGATGACGAAGCGCAATATTTGGGATCGCCGCGCGCCAATATTCCCGTGGACTTAAGCAATTTGCCAGAAGGTCACAAGCTGGGAGACGCGATTTATCGAATGTCGCCGGAGAGCGTGCCGGGTCAAATGGTGCAATACACGCAGCAATTTCTGGCAACCGCGTTCTCTACCCTGTCACACGTCACTGACTTTTCAAACGGTGGCATCTCTGGACAGTCAAACGACACTGCGCGCGCGGCGATGATTGCGGACGCGAACGCAAATAGCGTGTTTGGGCCACTCTTGGCAATCAAAGGCGAGACACGGCAACGCATCGCAGAGATGGTTGTACAGCAATACCGCGAGCATTTTCCACTGAAGCGATATTTCCCATTAGGAGGACAGTACAGTCAGCAACCGGGGCAATGGCTCAGCGCGGCAGACCTGGCATCTGACATTCGCTTTGAAACTGTGCGCGAATCAGAGTTGCCGCAAAACAGCCTGAGTCGGCAAGATCGTATCGTAAACTTCTTTGCGACTTTTGGCGGGTGGGAAGGCTACATGGCCGCGCGGCAAGCTGCGCCGGAATTGGTTGCGGAATTGAGCCAGCTTTGGAATGCGGGCATTCAATCAAACGGAATTGACACAAGCGCGCAATTGTCGCGGCGTCGGCTGGAACAGATGAAAGCAGGATTGCAGGGACTTCAGCCGATGGCACAGCCAGGCGCAACGCCCGGACAACAACCTGTGATTGATCCGGCAACGCTGGTCAACTTCATTCAGCCGCCGATTTCTATCGGGGAGAAGGATCAGGAAGGCAAGCGCAACTGGTTCCAAGTTTG
>CAZRXE010000071.1:0-11619 GCA_964603695.1 uncultured Heliomicrobium sp. | reverse complement strand
TGCCCGCTCGGCTTGCTGTTGGTCGCGACCACCGACAAAGGCATTTGCTCCGTGACGCTCGGCGATCAAAGCGAAATGTTGGCGGCGGATTTACGCGCCGAATTTTCACAAGCCGATATCACTTCCGATTCGGAAACCTTGCGCGCGCGGGTGGAAACCTTGCTCGAACACCTGGCCGGGCAGCAGCCGCATACGGCCTTGTCGCTCGACGTACAAGGCACTGCTTTTCAAAAACGTGTGTGGGAAGAATTGCGCCGGATTCCTTACGGCCAAACGGCATCTTATGGAGAGATTGCCCGGCGCATTGGTCAGCCCACGGCTACGCGCGCAGTGGCTCGCGCCTGCGCCACGAATCCAGTGGCGTTGGTCACGCCCTGTCATCGAGTGATCCGCGAAAGCGGCGAACTCGGCGGCTATCGTTGGGGCATCGAACGCAAACGGGAACTGCTGAATAAAGAAAAAGCTGCGTCGCCGACGCCCGACGCCAAACAGTAAACCGCAAACTGAACCCGGAGAAAACGACCATGCCAAATCCTTTTCAGATTACCGCTTTGCCAATCGAAAATTTTACCTTGCTGTTTTCCCTTGATGATGACGCGCTTCAATCACTGGGGGTGAAACGCCTGGTGGCCGACAAGAAACCTGGGTTCCCCTGTCGAGTCAGTCTGGTGGACGCAGCGCCCGACGAAACAGTGTTGCTACTTCCATTCACGCATCACGACGTGAATTCGCCTTACCGTGCTTGCGGGCCGATCTTTGTGCGCACCGAGGCGAAAACAGCTCGCTTGGCGATTAACGAAATTCCTGAGAGGTTGCAGTCAAGGCTGCTGTCCATTCGCGCTTACGATCAAACAGCGATGATGATTGCTGCGGAAGTGGCTGAAGGACGCGAACTGGCAGCGCATATTTCCCGTTTTTTCGATGATCCTCGTGTCGAATATTTGCATCTACACAATGCTCGCCCTGGCTGTTTCAACTGTCGGGTAGAGCGCGCCTGAAGACTCTTCTATTTAACGCCTTGTCGTTAAGAGTCTTCCGGCATTTGGCGCAGAAATTCTATGGCTTCGGCTTCGGAATGAACGCGGCGTTGGTCCGGGTGAATCAACACCGCTCAGGTCGGGCCGAGTTCTTCGCGGTTTTAACCCAACGCGCTCGAAGCTAACGATGGCGACGCAGCGACTGTCCGCGCCACCGACGCGCGAAGCGTACACATCAAACCAACGGTTCATCGGTTCGGATTTGTTTTCAAACCGCGCGGCTTCGCCCGTCAGCGCCACACGCCCATAAGTTTCAAACCAGAAATTTTCCAAATCGGGATCCAGTTCGCACGCCGTTTTGCCCAGCGCGTCTTCGGGCAGACCGGTCAGGCGCGTGAATCGCGGATTGGCTTGCAGGAAACGATAATCCAGCGGGCGCAGGTCTTCGTCGAAGATCATTTCGATCATCACGAAACCCTCGTCAGTCGAATCGAACATCGAACGGAAAAGCTCTACGGCGTGCGCTTCTTTTTCGGCAGCGGTGAGCAGCGGATCGTTGGCGATGTCCGGTCGCACCACCGTGCGCCCCGCCTGCAACTCGGTCAACAATCCCGGCCCGTAATCTTCGTATTTTGAAGTGGGGCGGCGCTTCGGCTTCCGAAAGTGCCTGGTAATCAAAACGATGACCGAAAGCGACGGCACTGCCGCCACACTCCAAATTTGCGCGGGTCAGGAATTAAAGTCGAGATAAGACAAGATGACATAGCTGCTCTGTGGCCGAAAATGAATAGACCCTGCATCTACCTTGCCTTTTGCCCGCACCGGCGTGTAGCATCCGCCTTCCTTTCAGAAGTCTCTCAAGCTCAAAACCAACACTAGGTTGCCTATGATTGTCCGCTAAACAATGAATCGTTCGCGTGTGCTGAAAAACTTCCTCGCTCGATGCGACGAAGGAGATTTCCCGTGTCTGCGCGCGGCAATTCATCCTTCCCATAGCCACTTCCCAGACAAAGCATTCGACAACCGCCGCCGCGCGCGGCGAAACGGACAAGTTTTAGGAGACGACCGTCATGAGTTTTGATCGCATTCAGTTGCAACGTTACGGCTGGAACGATTTTTTTGAAGCCAATTTCCAAGTGCTCGGCAAACAAGGATTCGCACCCGGGCGCGTGGCGCTGGAATACAACCAGTTTTACCGCGTCTGGACCGACCGTGGCGAAACGCTGGCCGAAATCACAGGCAAATTGAAGCACGAAGCCGCCGGCCGCGCCGATCTGCCCGCCGTCGGCGATTGGGTCGCGTTGCGCTTCGACGAACAAGGCGCTAAAGCCACGCTACACGCTGTGCTGCCGCGCCACAGCAAGTTCGCGCGCAAAACCAAAGGAGCGAAAACCGAAGAGCAAATCGTCGGCGCGAACATTGACACCGTTTTCCTGGTCACGTCGCTGAACCAGGATTTCAACCCGCGCCGCATCGAACGCTATCTGACCATCGCCTGGGACAGCGGCGCGAGTCCCGTCGTGCTGCTGACCAAAACAGACCTTTGCGAAGACCTGGCCGAAAAGCGCGCCGCGATGGAATCCGTCGCCGGCGACGTTCCGGTTCACACAGTCTGCGCAATTAAAGGCGAAGGCTTGGAAGAGTTGGAGCAGTACTTCACCGCCGGCAAAACCGTGGCGCTGATAGGCTCTTCCGGCGTCGGCAAATCCACGCTGATTAACCGGCTGATCGGCCACGAACGCCAAACGGTCAAGGAAGTTCGCCAGCACGACGACCGTGGTTTGCACACCACGCGCCACCGCGAATTGATCCTGATGCCGAACGGCGCACTCGTGCTCGACACGCCCGGCATGCGCGAACTGCAATTGTGGGACGCGGAAGAAGGCGTCGAAACCGCCTTTGAAGACATCGAGGAATTCGCCGCCAAATGCTATTTCAGCAACTGCCAACATCAAACCGAACCCCGCTGCGCCCTTCGGGAAGCTCTGGCCGACGGCAAGCTTGATGCTCAGCGGTTTGAAAACTACCTGAAGCTGCAAAAGGAATTGAACCACCTGGCCCGCCGCCAGGATCAATTCGCCCAACGCACCGAACGCAATCGCTGGAAAAAGCTCTCCAAAGAGGCTGAAGTCCGCGCCCGCTGGAAACGACAAGGCAAGTAACCTGAAATCCAGTGCCGTTGCCAAGTCGGTGTTGCGCGAACAGTCCAGTTTGCGTCATGGATAGGCAGACAACTTACGGAGTCGCCGGATTCCCCGAACTTGTCTTTCCGCCACCACGCAAACTGGACAGCATTGGTTTCTATACAAGTCGGATAGCCCGTTTTCGTCCTGAAAGGACGGCGGATATTAGCCGGTGGTGAGCGCAGCGGAACCACCGGAATGGCGTTGAATGGAATTTCCAGCCCTGAAAGGGCGTCGGACAAAGCCTCGTCTATCGCCCTTTCAGGGCTTGGTGGCCTTTTGCCGTTGTTTCCGGTGGTTCCGCAAAGCCTTCACCACCGGCTAATTTCCACTGCGCCTCCGGCGCAAAGACTTGTGTAGAAACCAATGCTGGACAGTTCGCGCAACTTGAAACCTCGCGCCAAACCGAATCTTACGACTCCGGTCTCACCGTTTCGCCCGCTCAATTCAGGTAAATTCGCTGTAAAGCATATTTTTGACCGCTTCGCCGCGTTGACAATCCTTCCCTCGCTTCCTACACTCACGCCCGTTTTAAGCGCAATGCCCCACACGCTTCCGTTTCGGTGCCAAACTTCTAAGCTACAACGATTCGCTAGACTCACTGGGAACATCAATGACAAGCCTTTAAGCCGTGGCAGGATTTTGTACTCGTCCGCCCACATCGTTCTTTGGAGGAACATCCATGATCCGCTCTTTGTACCGTCGCCTTTCGTCATCACTCACCCGGTCTCAGTTCATTCGCACAATGTTTACTTTATTTGCCAATCGCCGCCGCACCACTGTGTTGGCACTGTTTGTTCTGGCAGCGATAACCCTCGGCGGATATGCCGCCGGCGCGTCTTCGTCAGCTAATACATCTCGCTGGCAGCAGTTGGCCAGTCACTACGAAAGCCTCACCAAAATCTTCGCGAGTGAAGAGACTCCTAGTGCGGCTCCTGCACTGCGAACTATGGGTAGCTCGGCGGTCAGCATGCTTGCGCCCGCCGCCGTCACGCTCAGTTGGAATACCTTCGGCAACGCTGGAACTGAGACGACGGAACCCAGCACTGCCAACGACCCAAATATCTCAAGCACGAACTTGACACTTGGTGCAGGGATAACTGCCGCTGCGAATGGGAATCGTTTTGGGGGAAGCGGCTGGTTTGATACCGGCAATACCGCTGCCGGTAACACGTTGGCTGAGGCTATTGCAGGTAACAACTACATTCAGTTTATCGTTACTCCCAACTCAGGATTTTCCTTCACTCCTACTTCACTGGTTTTCACTTGGGATCGGTCAGCCACCGGGCCGAGCAATGTTGCATTGCGTTCTTCGGCGGATAGCTTTTCGACAAACCTTGGCTCTGTCACTGGGATAGTTGCGAGTGCATTCGCCTCAAACACAATTACCATTTCAGGCTTAACCAACCTGACCACGGCTACCACTTTCCGTCTATATGGTTATGGAGCGACCGCTACGGCTGGAACCGGCGGTTTTGATACTAATACGAATGCTAATAACGTAATTCTAAATGGCACTACGGCTTCGACCTCGCCAGCCATCACCGTCACTGGAGGCCCGCTGAACTTCGGCGACAGAGTGGTCGGCGCAACCTCCCCGGAACAAACCTACACCGTGGCGGGCAGCAATTTGACTGCGGACATTACCGTCACCGCCCCTTCGACGGATTTCCAGGTTTCAAAGACTTCGGGCAGCGGCTTCGGCTCGTCGGTCACGTTCACGCAAAGCGGCGGGACGGTCACCACGCAAACCGTTTACGTGCGCTTCACGCCGCAAAGCGCGGGCGCGAAGAGCGGCAACGTCGCCAATGCCAGCACCGGCGCAACAACGCAGAACGTCGCGGTCAGCGGCACGGGCGTGGCGTGTCCGTCGTTGTTTACCGTAGATGACACGCTTGACACGCCGGACGCCAATCCGGGCGACGGCGTATGCGATGACGGCAGCACGGATCATCTTTGCACGCTGCGCGCGGCGGTGATGGAAGCCAATGCCCTGGCGGCGACGGCGTGTTCGCCGTTGACCATTGATTTCAGCGTGACGGGAACCATTACGCTGACGAACGGACAATTGCTCATCACCCATCCCAACCTGACCATCAGCGGGCCGGGCGCATCGCAGTTGACGGTATCAGGCAACAATGCGAGCCGCGTATTCGAGATAAACACCGCCTCAATGACCGGCATCAGTGGATTGACGATCACAGGCGGCAACGGCGTCGGCGCGACCGAGAGCGGTTCCGGCGGCGGCATTTACAGCAAGGGCAAATTGACGCTGACGGGTTGCGTCGTCACCGGCAACACGACCACCGGCCCGACCATTCACGAAGGCGGCGGTGTCTTCAACGCCGGAACCCAATTGCTGACCCTGACCAACTGCACCATCAGCAACAACACCGCGAATTTCGGTGGCGCGGGCGTCATAAGTTTCGGCAACCTGGTCATGACCGGCTGCACGGTGGCGAACAACACCAACACCTACACCAGCGATAGCGGTCGCGGCGGCGGCGTCGAAACCTACGCCACGACGACCATCACGAACTCAACCATCACCGGCAACCACATTGACAACGGCACGGGCGACAACGCGGGCGGCTTATGGAATTGCTGCGGCCCGCTGACGATCATCAATAGCACCATCACCGGCAACTCCGCCGCCGGAAATAGCGGCGCGCCCAGCGCAGGCGGCGTGTTGCAGGATTCCTGCTGCGGCGGATCGGTGACTGTGCTCAATTCGATCATCGCCGGCAACACCGGCACCGGCGGCGCGGTGGCGGATGTCGGCGGCACGTTCATTTCCAGCGGTTTCAACCTAATCGGCGACGGCACGGGCGCAACCGGTTTCACCGGCACGGGCGATCAAGTCGGAACCACCGCCACGCCCATCAATGCCTTGCTTTCATTACTCGGCAATTACGGCGGCTTGACGCAAACACACGCACTGTTGCCCGGCTCTCCGGCCATCAACGCTGGCACTTCGAGCGGCGCGCCGACGACCGATCAACGCGCCAAATCCCGTTTGGGAACCACGGACATCGGCGCGTTTGAATCGCAAGGATTTGTGCTGACGGCAACCGGCGGCGACGGCCAATCCACCACCGTCAACACCAACTTCGCCAACCCGCTCACGCTGACGGTTGCGGCCAACAACACCGCCGACGGCGAACCGGTCAATGGCGGGCGAATCACCTTCACGCCGCCGGGCAGCGGAGCAAGCTGCACCTTCGCCAGCAATCCGGCCACGATCAGCGGCCTTGCGGCCAGCAGTGGAACCGTCACCGCCAACGGCACGGCGGGAAGTTACAACGTCACGGCCAATGCCACGGGCGTGGATTCTCCCGCCACCTTTGCGTTGACGAACACTCCGGCCAACACTGCGCCGAGCTTCGCGACCGTCGCCACGCCCAGCCGCCAACAAGGCTCGCCGGCCTCGAACTCCACCATCGCCACGGTGACGGACGCTGAAACTTCAGCGGGCAGTTTGACCGTCACCGTCACCAGCGCCAATCCCTCGAACGGCGTGACGATCTCGAACATTCAAAACAGCGGCGGCACGATCACGGCGGACATCATTGCCGATTGCACGGCCTCGAACGCCAGTTTCACGTTGCAGGTCAGCGACGGCAGTTTGACCGGAACAGGAATGTTGAATGTCACGGTCACGGCCAACGATTCGCCGACGGTCGGCACGTATGCCAATCAATCCGTGTTGTCGGGCAATAATGTGACGGTCACTCCATCCGTCGCACCTGCCGACAACGGTTCGATTGCCGGCGTCACGGCGACGGCTTCGCCCAACACGTTTACAGGCTCGTTCAGCGGCAACACTACGACCGGCGCAGTGACCATCACCAACGCCGCGCCTGCCGGAACCTACACCATCACGGTGACGGTGACGGACAATTGCAACGCGACTGTGCAAAAGACCTTCACGCTGACGGTCAATGCCTGCCCGACATTACTGACGGTGAATAACCTCGGCGATGCGTCGGACGCCAATGCCGGCGACGGCATTTGCGCCACCAGCGGCAGCGTTTGCACATTGCGGGCGGCGATTGAAGAAGCCAATGCCGTCACGACTTGTTCGCCGTTGACCATTAACTTCAGTGTGACGGGAATAATTGATCTGGCGACGGTTCTGCCGGACATCGCCCATCCGAACCTGACTATCAACGGCCCCGGCGCTTCGCAATTGACTGTTCGCCGCAGCACCGCCGGCGGCACACCGGACTTCCGTATTTTCGCCATCAACAGCGGCAAGACGGTCAACATGAGCGGTCTGACGTTAAGCAACGGTAAGACTTCCGCCGGACAGGATGGCGGCGCGCTTATCAATTCGGGGACGCTGGGACTGTCGGGGATGGTCTTCAGCGGGAATACAGCCGGGCAGTCCGGGGGCGCGATTCGTAGCGTCGGCGCTTTGACCCTCAGTAACTCTACGATCTCCGGCAATACAGCACAGTTTGACGCGGGAGTTCTGATTAGTTTCAGTTCGGCCACGATCACCAACACCACCATCAGCGGCAATACCGCCACCAGCGGCCAATCCGGCGCATTGAAGAATGAAAACAGCACGGTCACGCTGACCAATTGCACCGTTTCCGGCAACAATAGCGATGCGTTCATCAATCTGGCGACGAGCGGCAACACGGCTTCGATCACTTTGACCAATTGCACCGTCACGGACGGCGATCTGTTCAACGTGGATAATGGCGGTGCCACGAGCGCCGTCATCAATCTGAAAAACACCCTCGTCAGTCACACCAGCACAACGCTTGTTGTAGCCGGTGCGAACGCCTCCATCGTTTCGCAGGGCAACAATCTGACCAGCGACAGCGGCGGAGGATTCCTGACTGGCACGGGCGATTTGACCAACAAAAACACGCTGCTGGCAGCGCTTGGGAATTACGGCGGAACGACGCAAACGCGCGCGCTGCTGCCCGGCAGCCCTGCCATCAATGCCGGCACGAACACGGGCGCACCTGCAACAGATCAACGCGGCAGTTCGCGCGTCGGAGCGACAGACATCGGCGCGTTTGAATCGCAAGGCTTCACGCTGGCTGCGACCAGCGGCGGCGGCCAATCCACCATCGTCAACACGAACTTTGCGCTTCCGCTCAAAGTCACGGTCACAGCCAGCGGCAGCGAACCCGTGGATGGCGGCACAGTCACGTTCACCCCGCCCGGTAGCGGCGCGAGCGCGACAGTTGCGGGAAGCCCCGTGACTATTGCCGGCAGCATGGCGACAACCGGCACAGTGACGGCCAACAGCATCACCGGCAGTTACAACGTCGCGGCAAGCGCGACCGGCGCGACAAGTATTAACTTCGCGTTGACGAACACTTGCCAGACCATCACGGTGACGAATCCGGCCACCACGACCGGCACGCAGTTTTCGGCTTTCAGCCAGACCTTCACGCAAACGGGCGGCATCGGCACGACGACCTTTTCAACCGCCAGTGCCTTGCCCAACGGCTTGACGCTGTCGAGCGCCGGAGTGCTGAGCGGCACGCCGACGCAGATCGGCACGTTTCCGATCACGGTCAAGGCGACGGACTCGAACAACTGCATGGGCACAGGCGCGACGTACACGTTGGTTATCAACTCCGCCGGTTGCGTGACAAGTTTGACGGTCAACAACATAGGCGACGACGGGGATGCAACGCCCGGCAACGGTGTCTGCGAAACGGCGACCGGCAACGGCATCTGCACCTTGCGTGCGGCCATTGAAGAAGCCAACGCGCTGACAGCTTGCACGCCGTTTACGATCAATTTCAGCGTGACCGGCACGATCAATCTGGCGTCGGAGTTGCCGTATCTGGAGCATCCGGATCTGACGATTCAAGGTCCCGGCGCGACCCAATTGACAGTGACTCGTAACGTCGCCGCGCAGTTCGGCATTTTCACCGTGGTGAGTGATGTGGCGGTCATCAACGACCTGACCGTTTCCAACGGCAATTCGACCGACCTCGCCGGCGGCATCTACGGCGACAAAAATCTGACTATCAACCGTTGCCACATCACAGGCAATACGGCCGCACGCGGCGGCGGCGTGGTGTCTGAAGGCGGCACGCTCTCCATCAATAATTCCACCATCAGCGGCAACACGGCTACATCGGAAGGCGGCGGAGTATTCGGTTGGGGGAACGAGGGAACTTCGCAAATCACCCTGACCAATTGCACGATCAGCGGCAATTCGGTCACGGCTGCCGGCGGCGCGGCCACGGCGGGCGGATTGGCCGCTTATGCCGAAGTGGGCGGCACGTCCGTCATCAATCTGGTCAACTGCACCATCACCGGCAATGCAGCCACCAACGCGGCCAATGCCGGCGGCATCTTCAGCGGCGTTGAAGACTCCGGCAGCACGGCGAACATCAACCTGAAAAACACCATTCTCGCCGGCAACGGCAGCACACAGGCGTTGGCGGGTGCCAACGCCACAATCACGTCGCAGGGCAACAATCTGGCTAGCGATAACGCCGGCGGTTTTCTGACCGGCACGGGCGATCTGACTAATACCAATCCCTTGCTGGCCGCGCTCGGCAGTTACGGCGGCGCTACGCAAACGCACGCCTTGTTGCCCGGCTCGCCGGCCATCAACGCAGGAACTTCCAGCGGCGCGCCAACCAGCGACCAACGTGGCTCGGCGCGCGTCGGCAATGTAGACATCGGCGCGTTCGAGTCGCAGGGCTTCGTCCTGGCACTCAGCGGCGGCAGTCCGCAAACAGCGTTGCTGAATGCCAGCTTCGCCAATCCGCTGGCGGTGACGGTAACGGCGAACAACGCCAGTGAGCCGGTCAATGGCGGGCAAGTAATTTTCACACCGCCGGGCAGCGGAGCGACTGCAACGTTGACGACCAGTCCGGCGACGATTGCCAGCGGCGCGGCGTCAGTAACGGCGACGGCGGACGGCACGGCGGGCAGCTACAACGTCGCGGCGACGGCCAACGGCGCGACGCCGACAGTGAATTTCGCGTTGACCAACAACATCGCGCCGACGGTCACACAACTCCAGCGCGGCAACTCTTCTCCACGCAATACCGCCACCTTAACTTTCAATGTGATTTTCAGCGAACCCGTCACCAGCGCGTCGGCCAGCAACTTTACGCTGGTGCCGGGCGGCGGCCTCACGGGCGCGAGCATCACCAATGTCGTTTGCAATATGGCAGGTCAATCCTGCGTCGTGACCGTCAACACCGGCACAGGATCGGGCACGCTCGGATTGAATATGACCAGTTCGACCGGCGTGACGGACAGCGGCGGCGCGGGTTTGAGCAATCTGCCGTTCACTGGTGAGGTTTACACGATTGACAAGGATGCGCCAGATACGATGATCACCCCGCCCACGCCGGCCAATCCGACGAATAACACTTCGGCAACTTTCACTTTCACGGGCAGCGATACAGGAGGTTCGGGCGTGGTCGGTTTCGAGTGCAAGCTGGACAGCGGCAGTTTCACGGCTTGCACCAGCGGGCAAAACTACAGCGCGTTGACGGACGGTTCGCATGCCTTCCAGGTGCGCGCAATTGACGCGGTGGGCAACGTGGACGACACGCCTGCCACTTACACCTGGCTGGTAGACACGCTGGCACCAGACACCACCATTACTGCCAACCCACCAAACCCGACCAATTCCTTCAATGCCTCGTTCAGCTTCACCGGCAACGACGGCAGCGGTTCAGGAGTCTTTGGCTTTGAATGCAAGCTGGATGCGGGCAGTTTCACGGCCTGCACCAGTCCGCAACCTTACTCCGGGTTGACGGATGGTTCGCATACCTTCCAGGTGCGGGCGATTGATAATGTCGGTAACGTGGACGCGACGCCCGCCAGTTACACCTGGACAATTGATACGACACCACCACCAGCGCCCATCGTGGTAGCGCCTCCCAATGGCAGCACAACCAGCAATCCCAAACCGCCGGTGACGGGAACGGCTGAACCGAATTCCACCGTAACGGTGTTCATAGATGGTGCTGCCATCGGCACCGCTCCGGTGGATAGTTTCGGTAATTGGTCATTTACGCCTTCTTCCAATTTGTCCAACGGTGCGCACACGACGAAGGCGCGGGCGGCAGACGCGGCCGGCAATGTCAGCGTGGATTCCAACACCAACACGTTCATCGTGGATACGGCTGCGCCGGATACCATCATCACCAACAATCCGGCCAGCGTCACGAACAGCCCCACCGCCAGCTTCAGTTTTACCGGCAATGATGGTAGCGGTTCGGGCGTGGCGAGTTTTGAATGCAAGCTGGGAGCGGGCAGTTTCACGGCCTGCACCAGCCCGCAAAGCTACCCCGGATTGGCGGACGGTTCGTATACTTTCCAGGTGCGAGCGATTGACAATGCCGGCAACATGGACGCCACGCCCGCCAGTTATACCTGGACCGTGGATACCATCGCGCCGACCGTGACCATCAACCAGGCCCCTGGGCAAGCCGACCCGACCAGCACCAGCCCGA
>CAZRXE010000070.1:0-4788 GCA_964603695.1 uncultured Heliomicrobium sp. | reverse complement strand
AGGTCTTGCCGGACGGTGGGCATTATGAACGTTCGCCGATGTATCACGCGCAAACGCTGGCGGACTTTTTGGAATGCTACGCTTTGCTCATCGCCTGCGGACACGCGCCGCGCAATGAAAACAATGAAGCCAAGCTGCGGGCAATGGCGGGGTTTCTGGAAGCCTTAAGTCAACCGGACGGAACGCTGGCCTTGTTCAACGATTCGGCCAACACAATAGCGACGCGCCCGCTGCTGGAAGCCGCGCGGCGGATCGTCAATTGGACGGGCGAATTTTCAGCGCCAGCTTTTCCGCAATCCGGGTATTACTTGTGGCAATCGCCGCATGGTTCTGAAGCCAGGCGAGAAAAGATCATTGTGGATGCAGGCGTGCCTTCGGTCGCGTACAATACGGCGCACGCCCACTGCGATTTATTGAGTTACGAATTATGGCTGGACGGCCATCCGTTCATTGTGGATTCGGGTGTTCACGGTTACGGCGGCGACCGCTTTCGCGAATACTGTCGTTCGACGCGGGCGCACAACACAGTGATGTTTGACGGGCGCGAACAGTCCGAAGTTTGGAGCACGTTCCGCATGGCCAGACGCGCCGAAGCGATCAATGCCGAAGCGCACGGCGACGCCGAAACGTGGAGCTTTCGCGGATCGTTCGTGCGCTTTGACGGCGCGGTCGTTCACGAACGACGCATTCATCGCAGCGCCGAAGGCGAGTGGGCGATTGCGGACATCGCGCGGCAAGGCGACGTTAGCAGCGCCGACAGTTTTGTTCATTTACACCCCGACGTAGGAGTCATCAAAATTGGCCGGACGGCGTTTTTATGCAGTCACGGCTACAAGCAAATGCTGATTGAAGCTTTCGCCGACGAAGGCGTCGCAATCAGCGCGCAAGTTATCACCGGCTGTGACGCGCCGATTCAGGGCTGGCACTTTCCCGATTTCGGCATCGCGCAACCGAGCGCAACCATTCAGTTTCATTACCAGGTTGGATGCGGCGACGCATTCGGTTATCGAATCAAAGCCGCATCCAACTGAACCCTAGCCCCGACTGATGCGCATTACATTCCTTTGTCAGTATTTCCCGCCGGAGATGGGCGCGCCCGCCGCGCGCACCTTTGAGCACGCGCGGCACTGGGCCGCGCTGGGCCACGACGTAACCGTCATCACTGCTTTTCCTAATCATCCCACGGGCATCATCCGCCCGGAATATCGCGGCCAATTCGTCAAACGCGAAAACGTTGAAGGCATTGACCTGCTACGAACCTGGGTTTATTGCGCCGCCAACAAAGGCTTTTTCCGGCGCGTGCTGAACTTCCTTTCGTTTTTCTGCTCCTCGCTGATTTTGGGCGGACTGTTGACGCGGCGACCCGATGTGGTGATCGGCACGTCGCCGCAGTTTTTCTGCGCGGTGGCGGCTTACTTGCTGAGCCGTTTGAAAGGCGTTCCGTTCGTGTTTGAAGTTCGCGACATCTGGCCGCAATCAGCCATCGAACTCGGCGTGCTGAAAAATCGCCGGTTGATTCGCGTACTCGAAGCGATTGAACTACACCTTTACAGACAAGCCGCGTTGATCGTTCCCGTCGCCGAATCCACGCGCGAATATTTGCTCGGCAAAGGCGTCGCGCCGGAGAAAATCAAAATCATTCCGAACGGCGTGGACGAACGTTATTTGGCGGCAAACGATCCCACGCCGCAGCAGGTGCGCGAACAGTTGGGATTGCAGGGCAAATTCATTGTTTCCTACATCGGCACGCACGGCATGTCGCACGCGCTGAATGTGGTGCTGCGCGCGGCCCAACACTTCGGCGAAGACTCCGGTGTTCATTTCCTGTTCATCGGCGAAGGCGCGGAGAAAGACAAGTTGAAGCGATTGGCGGAAGAGTTGCGCTTGCGAAACGTCACGTTCCTAAATGAACAATCGCGCGACCGTTTGCCGGGTTTTTACCGCGCCGCCGATGTCAGCCTGGTTCCGCTGAAACGCCTGCCGATTTTCAAAAAAGTGTTGCCGTCGAAACTCTTCGAGTTGATGGGCACAGGCTGCCCGGTGATCTGCGGCGTTGAAGGCGAAGCCGCACGACTGGTGACCAATGCCGAAGCCGGCTTGTGCATCGAACCTGAAAACAGCGATGCGCTGGCGGCGGCCATTCAGCGTTTGCGCGGCAATGCGGAAATGCGACGGCAGATGAGCGCAAGCGGACAGCGGTTTGTTCGCACGCATTACCTGCGTTCGACGCTGGCGGAAAAGTATTTGGATGTGATCGAACCTGTGACTGGCAAGCGGTGGACTGGCGGCGAAGCGCCGGCGACCGTGCTGCGTTTTCAACCGACCACCGAACCCAGTCAACAAGCCACGGAGCGTCGGCCCCCAACGACGGAAATCTGATGAGATCTTACGTCACACTGTTCACGCTTTCGTTTCTCACAGCGTTGCTCATCACGCCGCTAGTGCGCCGCAAAGCCACGGAGTGGGGTGCGGTGGCCGTGCCGGACAGCGGACGCCACATTCACGCACGCCCGACGCCGCGATTGGGCGGCGTGGCCGTTTACATCGCGTTCCTGGTCGCGCTGTTGTGCGTGCCGTTTCCAGGCAATATGGTCAGCGACATCTTCCGCGCCAATCTGCCCCGGCTGCTGACACTACTTGCACCCGCCACACTGATTTTCCTGTTCGGTGTTTACGACGACTTTCGCAGCGCCGGAGCCGCGCAAAAAGTGTTGGTGCAAACCCTGGCGGCGGCGATGGTTTTTGCGGGAGGCTTCCGCATTGAAAATCTTTCGTCACCGCTGGGCGGCGTCTGGCACTTGCCTGTTTGGTTTAGCTTTGCGTTGACGGTGTTGTGGATCATCGGCCTGACCAACGCTTTCAACCTGATTGACGGCATTGACGGACTGACAGCGGGCGCGTCTGTGTTCGCGCTGGTTTCGATTCTGGTCTTTTCCGTGGCACAGGAAAATCCGTTCATCAGCCAATTGGCCGTGGTATTGATCGGCGCTGTGATGGGTTTTCTGCGTTTCAACTTCAACCCGGCAACGATCTTTCTGGGCGATTCCGGCAGTTTGTTTTTAGGTTTTATGATCGCAGTGCTGTCGCTGGCCGGTTCGCAAAAAGGTTCGACGATTGTGGCCATCGCCATTCCGCTGATTTCTTTCGGCTTGCCGGTGACGGAAGTCGGCGTTTCCCTGGTGCGGCGTTTTTTGAGTGGGCAGCCGCTGCTGGCCGGAGATCGCGGCCACATCCATCACCGGTTGCTGCAACAAGGCTTTTCGCAGCGGCAAGCAGTGATTCTGCTTTACGCCGTCTGCGCTTTGTTTTCGCTGTTCGGAATCATGCTGCTGAATCCGAAACAGGAACTGGCGGCGCTGGTCTTTTTCGTGCTTGGCGTGGGAATCGTTTTCGGCGTGCAGCGATTGCGTTATGCCGAATTCAGCGAACTGAGTGATCAAATCAAACGCAGCGTGACACGAGGCCGCCGCACGCTGGCCGTCAACGTTCGCGTTCGCCACGTCAGCGAAGATTTAAGCAACGTCCAAACGCCCACGCAGCTTTTCGCCGCGCTCGAAAAAATGCTGGCCACAAATGAGTTCGATTGCGCCGAATTGGAGGTCAGAAACGATTGGCTGCTGCCGCTTCACGCCGGAGACGAAACCAGCGGGATCATTTGGGAATGGAAACGGAATGACGAGCAGTCGGAAGAAGTGTTCTACTCCGATCAAGTTCTGGAAGCTGGCCAACACTGGCTTTTGAGCGTGCCGCTGACGGACGACGCTGGCGGGTCAATCGGCAAAATCACCTTTGCCCGCAACCTGTCCGCGCCGGCACCGGCGGTGGATTTGAAACATTTGTGCGGAGAGTTTCAGCGCGAACTGAGCGCCGCGCTGGTCAGATGTTTAGGCACGGAAAATCTCAGCTATACATCGGGATAAATTCTTCATCGTCCTGATGCACGCGCTCCCACCGCAAAAAGTCGTAATAGCCGCAGCGGCTTTCTTCCGGGAACGCACGGCAAATGGCCGGGCGCGCTTCATAAACGCCGCATTTGCGCTCGTCCTGATCGAACATCTTGCAGGTGCTTTTATAGATGTAGTCTTTCTTGTGGCGCAAAATTCGGTAGCCGTAATCCTTCTCGAAGCGGGTGTATTTCTTTTCGGCTTGCTCGTAGGTGATTTTGAAGTGTTTGGCCAGGCGTTTGATGTCCAGCTTGTTGACCGGAATCCAATCGTAGGAGCAACAGTATCCCGGACATTTTGAACAGTTGTACCGCAGCCGGGGCTTTTGCTCTTTGGCCGGGGCTGGATTTTCGGGAAGAACAGGTAATTCTCTTTTCGCCATGAATCAGGAACCTGGATGTAAGGAAGATTGTGTTGATACGCAGTGGATGATATTTCTCTCAACCGCGTTCAATTCTTATCATCATCATTGGGCAACGGCAATATGTCGAAAACAAAGCCATGGAAAAACTATCGAGCGTTGTTGGCTGTTTGGGACTAAAAGCTTCCCGGAGAACTTATGCCTGATTTGAAAAAAGTGCGGGCAGTGTTTGATGCGGCGGCGGAGCTTGTCCCGGCGGATCGAGCGGCGTTGCTCGATCAAGCTTGCGGCGAAGACGCGGCTTTGCGCGCCGAAGTCGAACGCCTGCTGCGCGCTTATGACGAAGCCGGCGAATTCATTGAACAGCCTGCGCTGGCGATGTTCGATTCCTCGGCCGCGGAGCATCCGACAACAGAAATCTTCGTGGAAATGACCGGTCAGCGCATTGGCCAATACCGCGTTGTGCGCGAATTGGGGCGCGGC
>CAZRXE010000069.1:0-4525 GCA_964603695.1 uncultured Heliomicrobium sp. | reverse complement strand
CACTGGTGGCGGACCCTAAGCTATATTTGGTTTACAACAATCTGGCGCGACTCTATCTCAAATACCGCAAGAATTATGACCGCGCGTTGAGCATTTTGGACGATGGCCTCAAATTGAGTCCGCCGGAGAAGTGGGTTCAATACACCATGCATAAAAATCGCGGTTGGGCGAACTTTGAGTTGGGATATTACGGCCCCGCCACGGAGGATTTGACCGCCGCGCTGCGGATCAATAACGAAGGAGCAGCGGCGCATTGTCTGCTGGCGCGCGTGTTGGAAGCGCAACGCAAAAGCTCGGAAGCCCGTAAATCCTGGGAATCCTGTTTGGCCTATGCATCCGGCCAGTCAGACGTGGAAGCAAGCTGGCTCAGCCTGGCCCAGGAACAATTGATGAAGGAGGAGTAACGTGACAAAACCATTTCAAATTTCCTTGGCCTTGGTGGTGTTGTTATCAGCCTTCGCCGGCAGCACTCAAGAAAGCCCGGCGTTGGCCCAGGGAGCCAACGACAACGACAACAGCTTGAATCTAGTCGTGGCCGTGCAAGGACACGCGCGCGTCAAACGCAAAGGCTGGAGCGATTATGCGCCGGCACTGCTGGGCACACCCTTGCGGCGAGGCGACCTGCTCAAGGTGGAAGGCGACTCACAAGCGAAAGTGGTCTGCGCCGGATTGACGATTTACGATGCCGCCAAGGGAATCGGCGGCGTACCGTGTCCGGCAGTCCCGCCCATTTTGCAGGTGCGCGGCGAATTGGCCGGTGCCACGCGAGGCGTGCGAACGGCCAGCCCGTTGGTTGTTATTGCACCGCGCAAAACAAAACTTCTTATGCCGTACCCATTGCTGCGCTGGACGCCGCTGGCAGGCGCAACTCAATATGCTATCGAGTTGCGCGGAGACAGCTCAAGCTGGAAATCCTCCTCATCCAAAACCGAATTGCGGTATCCGCCAGACGCGCCCAAACTCAACGATAAGGAATCATACAAATTGATTGTCAGCGCCGGCGGCCATAGTTCTCAGGAAGAGGATGAACCGGGATTGGGTTTCAAATTGCTCCCAACCAGAGAATCCAAGATGGTCGGTGAGGAAGAGAAAAGGATTCGTAACCTCGGATTGGATGACACTGCCAAGCGATTTCTGATTGCACAACTTTATGCCAGCCACGGTCTGAACGCCGAAGCGATTGAGCAATTGGAGGGCTGGTCGAATAACCTGCAAGAACCCGCGCCGATGCGGTTACTGGCCGAGTTATATGAAGCCGTCGGTCTGACTCGGTTCGCCGAAAAAAGCTATCTGACGGCGTTACGGCTGTCGGAGAAGGCGAGTGATAAGGAAGGTCAGGTCTTGACCCATCAAGCTCTGGGCCGCGTTTATAACGCGCTGGGCAGCAAGCCCAGCGCCATCCAACATCTGAGCAGCACTCTTAAGCTCTTGAATGAACTTGGCGACGCGCAAACAGCTAAAAAAGTCACCGATCATTTAGCCCAACTACAACGAACGTCAAAATAATGCCGGCGACTGCGAATTGTTTTTCGCGTCGCCTCCTTAGCCAAACTGAAACACTTCGATTTCACCCAAAAGGAGAACACGATGATTCGACGGATAATGACCCGCAAGACCGTTTTGATTTTCAGCCTCGGCCTGCTTGTTGGAGGCAGTGGAATTGGCGCATCAGTCTTCGGACAAGCGCAGCCTTGTCCGGGCTGCCTTCTGCCATCCACCAGCGGAACGATGTATCCAACCATGCCTCAATCGCCCGGCAGAACGCAGCCGTCTTATCCAACCGGAACGCCATATTCAACGCCCGGCTATCCTTCGACGGCCATGCCGCAAACAAGTCCAAACGGGTACACGGTACCGGTGCCCAACAACTTTTCGGTGAGTCAAAGTGGACAAGTAACCTTCTATTACGGGCCATCTTATTCCGGGATGCAGCAAGCAGTTCCGGTATCGGGCGTCAATCCGTTCAATTTGTTCAACGGCATGAATGGTATGCCTCATTGGTCGAGTTTGACCACCAGCACAAACTTAGGCGGGATGGTCAGCAATTTCTATGGCGGCTCGTCGGGCTACAGCAGCTTGAATAATCCCCTGGCCGCTTTCGGTGGTACCAGTGCCTTTGGAACTTCGCCAAGTTCCCCGATTTCGGTAGCGTCGGTTTACAATCCACCCACGGGAACTCAAATCGGCACCAGTCCATTCGCCATCAATACGCCGACTTCCTACATCAATAACTCATCCAGTTACTACAACAATACCAGTGCGTACACGAACAGTTCTTCCAACTACAACAACTCTCTGAGTATCTTAAACCAGACGAATTACAACTCCTCATCAAACAATTCGTCCGCCCAGGCGCAGCAAGCGTTGGCCAACAATTTAGGGTCGGCCTTATCGCGCACCACTAACGATTTGCTCGGCCAGGGGCGTAGCCTGTTCAATTCGGGGCGCGACCAATTGGCGGCGGGCCAGTTGGAAAAGGCGCTTGCCACCAACACCCGTGCACTCACCGTTAGTCAATTGGCAGGCGATAAAGTCGGACAGGCCGTCCACCACGCCAGTATTGCGCAAGTCTATTTGGCCATGGGCGACGGGCAGCAAGCGGCGGAGCAATTCGACCGAGCGTATCAGATGGCGCGGCAAGCCAAGGATGTTCGTTTGCAGGTCATGGCTATGCGTGGCAGCGGAGCGGCCTATCTGGCCTCCGGCGAAGCCAATCAAGCACTGGAAGCTTATCGCCGCGCACGCGCGTTGCTTCACGATGATCCGGCCACGGAAGCGGAAATCCTCACGGGTATAGGCTGGGTTTACCAATCATCCGGCGAATTAAAGCAGGCACTGGCTCATTACCAGGAAGCCCTGACCTTGGTGACCAAAACCGGCAATCGTGTGACTGAAGTCAAAACGCGTGTCGGCATCGGCTTGCTCTATCAATCCTTCGGCGAATCAAAAAAAGCGTTGGAGCAATACAGCGCCGCGCTCGAAATCGCCAAGCGCACGCTTGAAGTGACGGACGCCGAAGTGGCCGGTATTCTGATTAGCGCCGCCGAAGCTTATCAAGCATTGGAAATGCGGGCTAAGGCGTTGGACTTATACACGAAATCGCTGGAGCTACTGAAAGGCTCAGGCAACAAAACAGCCGAAACCGGAACACTGATTAGCCTGGGGCGAACTTATCTTGCGATGGGTTTCCCGCAAATGGCCTTGGGCAAATACCGTGACGCGCTCAAATTGGCGCAGGCGGAAGGCAATCGCGTTGGGGAAGCGGGCGCGTTGTCCGGTTTGGGGGAAATGTACTTTTGGGCGGGGCTGCGCGGCTATTCCCTCACCAAGCCGGCGGATGTGGAAACGTCCACGGGAGCGCCGGCCAACAAAACCGAAGCATTCATTACGCTCAAGGGCGGCGGCCCGGCGCAAAGCATGATGTCGGGCGACTTTGCCAAAGCGATGAAGCAGGCCTTGAAGTATTACGAAGATGCCTTGGGCGTGATGAAAACGCTGGGCAATCAAGTTGGTGAAGTCGGTTTATTCACCAATATGGGATTGGTTTACGATTCCTGGGACAAGCCGGAAAAGGCCTTGGATGCCTACCACAAAGCGATTAACGGAATGGAAAGCCTGCGCGCGGCGGCGCGGTTGGAAGAGTTTCGCACCAGTCTGGCCCAGCAGTCGGCCATCGTCTATCAGCGCGCTATTCTCTTGCATTATCGGCTTGGTCAACAGGCCCAGGCCTTTGAGCTAAGCGAACGTGCCCGTGCACGCACTTTCCTTGATCAAATGGGCAACGCCCGGTTGGACATTCGCAAAGGTGCGGACGCCGATTTGATGACCCAGGAACAGGGAGTGCGATTGCGAATCGTCGCCCTCGAACAACAACTCACGCGAGAACTGGCGCAGCCGGTGGGACAGTTGAAACCGGAAGCGATCCGGGCATTGGAAACACGGCTGGCCGCTGAGCGACGAACCTACGAAGACCTGCTGACGCGCTTGAAAGCGTCAAGCCCGGAATATGTGGGCTTGGTCAGCGTGGGTGCGCTCACGCTCGACAAAGCACAACAAATGCTCGCGCCCGATATGACGTTGGTGTCTTACCTTGTCACTCCGGACTTGACGCTGGCGTTCGTACTCGCGCGGGATTCCTTCCGCATTGTCAAAATGCCGGTTCGTCAACGGGAATTGGAACACTCCATTGCCGGCTTCCGCGATTTTTCGAGCCTTGACGAAGCTCCGCCCGCCAGTCTCAAACAACTTCACAAGTGGCTGATTGCGCCACTCAAATCTCAGATCAAAACACCTTTGGTGGGCATCGTTCCCCACGGCGTGCTGCACAACCTGCCCTTCGCCGCGTTGACAAACGGCAAAGGCTATCTCGGCGATACCCACACCATTTTTTATCTGCCCAGCATCAGTGCTCTGCCCTTCATTCAGCAAAAACAACAGCCGGCTGAAGGGCAGTTGCTGGCTTTGGCTTACGGGCAAAAAGAAGGAGCGTCGTTCCTGCGCTACGCCGAAGAAGAAGCACAATCCG
>CAZRXE010000068.1:0-3093 GCA_964603695.1 uncultured Heliomicrobium sp. | reverse complement strand
GACGAGCGCCAGCCGCAGCGACCGTGTGGCCTTCGGGCGATTTTTCCACGCGATGCTGGATGAAGGCGTTTACCTTGCGCCGTCGCAATTCGAGGCTGGTTTTGTTTCAGTGGAACACACCGGCGAAATCATCGAACGCACCGTCGAAGCCGCCCGGCGGGCTTTCAAATCGGTTTCCGGTTGAGGTATTTGCCTAGACTCATAGGCCGCCATTATTGCGTCGCCCGGTTTGGTTTGCCAGGTTTGAAAAATGGCCTGCCCGATACTGCTATTACAAATGCAAAAAAGGCCGTCGTCACAAAGGTGACAGCGGCCTTTTACCTCCATCTCAGCTATTGATCTAGTTTTCAATTAAGGGCGGCCACCGTGACCCCCGGGACCGCCGGGACCGCCGCCGGGGCCACCGAATCCGCCGCCGTGAGCCAAGGAGCCTACCAACGCCAGCACTCGATCATTTCCGAGCTTGGTTTGCAGCGGAATGAACTGCCCGCCGTTCTTCAAAATGGCGAGAACGGCAATGTCGAATTTGGCTTCATCCTGCAACCGCGTGTTGGTCAGAGCAGCAATGCGATTGGCGATGATGACCGCTTGAGCATTGGCCGCTGTCTGATCGCCGGCCAGAATGGCTGCTTCATAAGCGTCGCGCGCAGTCGCCAACGCGGCATCCGGTTCATCCGGTTGCGCGTCTTTGAAGGCAGTAATCAAAGTCGTCAGAGCGGTTTCCTGCGTCGCCGTCAGCGCCGGAGCGTTGGCTTGCGTCAGGGCGCGTTTCAAACCCGCCAAAGGATCGCGCGTGGAACCTTGCGCCAGCACGGACGTGACGCCGAGAGCCAAAAGACAAATCAAAAAAAGCGTGGTGCTGACAATTCTGTTTTGAGTTTTCATTTTTCGAGTTACTCCTTGTACTTAATATCCATACCGTTGATTGAACGGCGCGTTTCAAACCCAGGCGTTATCGCCTTCCCCTATCAGATTCAAAACGCGCCCCGTGTGGAGATCATCAAGCTCAGTGGTGATCTTCGCCCGACAACCTATCAAGCCCCGTGCCGCGAATTCGCCGAGGGCGAAATTATCGCGGAAAGCCTGTGTTTATTGAGGTTTTACGTATCCGGCGGTTTGGAGTAGGGGAAAGGTAAAAAGTAGATGTGGCGAAAGCCGACAATGATGACGGTCGCCGAAATCGGCGACCGTGACAGAGATGAGCAGCTTCGGGTAAAACGATGGAAACCTTATCCGCCGATTAGTTGATGGTAACGTCCCATCCAGTAAGGCAGCAGGAAATACGCGCCGTCGTCTTCGCGGCGTCCGCTGTTGCCGCCGTCAATGCGGTAAGGGTTGCCGTTCCATTTTGTCATCGGCAATTCGTCGTAAGGCAAGACCACGAGCGCCTGCTTGCGGTTGAAGCGATCCGCCAACAAATCCATCGGCACATCCAGCCGGTGCGAATTCGTCACCGTCCATTCGATCAAATCCATCGGAATTTCCCGCAAAGTGCGCAAGGATTCCGCGCGGTCGAATTCTTTCGCGTCGCTGCCCGCCGCGTAAATGAAGTTCCAGAGCGGATTGCGTTCAGGCCGTTCGACCTGCCACGAACGCTCCAGGCTTTGCAGGTAGACTTCGCGCAGCTTGGCGTCTTTTTCGTAAACCAGCAGCGGGTAATAAGACAGAAAGGCCAATTCATCGTCCGAATGATTGACGTGGCCGGGATAGTTGATTTTCTGATTGCGCATCAGCAGGTGATAGCGATGTTTGCTTATCAACTCTTCGTAAGTCTGCTGATAGCGCGCGTTGCCTGTAATGTGATGCGCCGTGCGCAAATGCGCCAGTAAGTGCAGAGCGCGCAAGCCTGTTTCGTCCGGGTCTTCCCAAATGTCTTCCGGTGCCCACCAACCCCAGCGCGTGCGTTTGCCGTCCACGTCAATCAGTTGGTAATTGTTGTTCAAAATGTGATCGGTCATTCGCGTGACGACGCCGCGAATTTTTTGCTTTTCGGCTTCATCGGCGACCAGATCGTAATAAATAGCGTAGCCGAAATAATGCCCGACAATCTCGTCCGAACTTGTATCGCCTTTCCAGCGCCACAGCCCATCCGCCGTCGTGTGCCATTCGCCGTCTTTGGGCTGAATGTCTTCGCCGATTTTGATGATCGAACGCGCGTGAAAGCCGGAAATGCCCGTGATTTGTTCCAGCCGCAACATCGCTTCCAAACCGACTTTGGCATTGGCGCGGGCGTCCGGCGCTTTGGTCACGGCGTAGCGAAAGGCTTCCGCAGCGATGTACATCTGCGTCCACAAACCGTCGTTATCCGACGAAACCGTCTTGTTGGTGGAAAGGTCGCCGGGCGTTTGCAGGATCGAATCCGAAGTCATTCCCCAGCGGACGTGCCGCTTTTGCACGCGCTCGACGAAGGCTTTGGATTTGTCGGCGAGCGTCATTTCTTTGTATTCGATGCGGCTGAAGCCTTTGGGCGTCTCAATCCAAATCACGGTTTCGCCGGTTTGGAACCCCGCGCCCGTGACGTGATCGTCGGGAAGCCAGCGTTTGCCCGCGAAATATTTGGGATCGGCATTTTCAGGAGCGACATTCGCCAGAAACACATACGCGCCATGCTCCGTGCCCAAACAAATCAGCGGAACGCCTTGTCGGGCAATGACCGTGACTTTATCCCAAGCGACACGCGGCGTGCCGGAGAAATTTTGCAGGCTCTCCAACTCCTGTTTCGGTACATTGCGAGTGATCTTCACCTTGCCCTTGGTTAGCTTCTGAAACTCCTCGGAAGTATGAAATGTACTCACCGGTTGTAGATACGTTTCCGGCTTTGCTCGTTGCTGTGCTTGCCCGGACGGCGGAGACAGAAAAACACAGAGACAGAGCAGACAGGCTGCTCGTGCGGAAACACGAAGCAATTCCAAAGAAAATTGTGGCATTTAGATTCTCCGAAGTTAGGGTGATTGCGGACTGGAATCAGCCCGGCGGCATCTTACCTCAGGCTTGGAGAATTGAAAGGTCTCTCGGAGAGCGGATTGGAGAGGGATTCAGGCTGGGTGGTGAACGTGAAGATGGCGGTTGCCGCGCCGCCATTGCCCGCGGCAT
>CAZRXE010000067.1:0-11802 GCA_964603695.1 uncultured Heliomicrobium sp. | reverse complement strand
TCAACAAGGCTCGTCAGGTTCCAATTCGCAAATTGCTACGGCAACTGATTCGGACGATTCCGCCGATGCCCTGCAAATCCAAATCAGCAGCGACGGCACGAACTTCAGTAACTCCGCCACGCTCAACGGCGTCACGGTCACGCTGACCGATGGCAACGCAGGCGCAATCGGCATTAATCCGAACCCAGCCGGCCAAGTCTTTGCCGATGTCGTTGCCGCGTGTGGAGCGAGCAATGCCGGTTTCACGCTCAAAGTCACCGACAGCGACGGCGAGATGGCGATAGCGACGTTGTCAGTTGTGGTCAATGCCAACTCGCCGCCGACCGTCGGCAATTATGCCAACACGGGCGTTGCGGCAGGCGGCAGTGTAACCGTCACGCCGAATGCTGTCCCCGCCGACAACGGTATGATTCAGAGCGTCACGGCGATGGTCTCGCCTAACACCTTCACAGGTAATTTCAGCGGTAATACAACGACAGGAGCAATAAGCATCACAAACGCCGGGCCATCGGGCACATACACCATCACCGTTACTGTCACTGACAATTGTGGTGCGACAGCACAGAAAACTTTTGTGCTGACGGTTAACACCGCGCCGACAATTAACGCTGTCGCTAATTCGCGGCAACAAGGTAGCCCAGCGTCAAATTCAATCATCGCCAATGTCGCAGATGTAGACGGAGGTGCATTAGCTGTAATGGTCAACAACGGCGCGTCGGCCACCCTCAACGGGGTGACGGTTTCGAATCTGGCCGTTAATAACGGCGTGGTGACGGCAGACATCATCGCCAGTTGTTCGGCGACCGATGCCGGCTTCACGTTGGCAGTGACCGACGATCAGAATGCGATGACGACCGCGACGCTCAATGTCTCCGTCACAGCCAACACCGCGCCGACGCTCAGTTACAACGCCCAATCCACAAGCTACGGCAGCACGTTGACGATCACTCCGGCGACGGCGACGGACAACGGCAGTATTGCTTCGTTCGCGCTGCAAAGTCAGGGGACTTACGCAGGCACGATCAGCGTCAACAGCGCGACGGGCACGGTGACGCTCAGCAATGTGCAACCTGTCGGTCAGCACACCATCACGATTCGCGCGACGGACAATTGCAATCTGACGAAAGACGCGAGCTTTACGTTGACTGTTGCGCAGGCCGGTTCGGTGACGAGCATCACGGCGGATAACCCGGATTCGTCGGCGGTTGGGCAAAACGTGACGGTCGCGTTCTCCGTGGCTGCCGCGCCGCCCGGAGCAGGTACGCCGACGGGAACGGTCACGGTCGGCGATGGCGTGGCTTCCTGCACGGGCGCGCTCAGCAATGGCAGCGGGTCTTGCGTGTTGGCGCTGACGACGGCAGGCAATCGCGTGTTGACGGCGAGTTATGCCGGCGATGCGAATTTCAGCAGCAGTTCCGCCACCGAATCGCATACGGTCGTCGCGCCGCCGCTGATTGCCAAATCGTTTTCGCCGAATGCAGTGCTGCTCAATCAGCCCACGACCTTGACGATCACCATTACCAATCCGGCGGCGAATACAGTGGCGCTGACCGGCGTTGGCTTGACGGATAATTTTCCGCCGGGTTTGGAAGTGGATGCGACGCCGATGATCGGCAACAGTTGCAGCACGGGTGTATTCACGCCTGCGGCAGGCGCAACCAACCTCAACCTGAGCAATGCGACGATCCCAGCCGGTGCGGCTTGCACGTTCAGCGTCAAGGTCAAGGCCACGACGCCCGGCTTGAAAACCAACACCACCGGCGCGGTGAGTTCCGGCAACGGCGGCAATGGATTGACGGCGAGCGCGCAGTTGCAAGTCAACGGCCCGCCCGTTGTCACGGCGATTCCGTTGACTCTGGCGGCAGGCAGCGCGGCCAAGCCTTTCGACATCGCCACCATCAACGACGCCGAAGACGGGCCGTTGCCGCTGGTCTTCCGTTTGAGCGCCGATGGCAACAGCTTCGGCACAAGCGCGAGCAAGAACGGCGTGACCGTCAATTTCGTTTCGGTCGGCGCGGACGGCAAAGTCAAAGCAGAGGTTTCGACAAGCTGTGCGGCGACGACGGCAACGTTTACGCTCAAAGCGACTGACCGCGACAATCAAGTGACGACAGTCAGTTGGACAGTGACCGTTGCGGCCAATACGCCGCCGGCACTCAGTTATGCCGGCGTGAGCGTGCCGGCAGGCACAACACCGAGCTTTACGCCTGCCGGCGGCCCCGCGGACAACGGCGCGGTCACAGGAATCAATTTGCAAAGCATCATGCCCGCGACGGGGTTGGCGCTCAGCGTCAACAATTCAACCGGCCTGGTTACGGTGACGAACGCGAGCATCGGCGGAGCGTACACGGTGGTCATTCGCGCGACGGATGATTGCGGGTTGATGACGGACGCGACATTCACCGTGCAAGTCGGTTGTCCGGCGATTTCGCTTGGGCCGGCGACCTTGCCGGCGGCGGCGGTCAATACGGCGTATTTGCATTCGCTGACGGCTTCGCCTGCGGGCACAAACTACAACTTTGCAGTGACCGGCGGCGCACTGCCTGCGGGTTTGACGCTGAATGCCAACGGCAGCTTCAGCGGCGCGCCGACAAACAGCGGCGTGTTTAATTTCCGCGTCACGGTTTCGGGCTGGGGCGGCGGCTGCACGGCGTTCCGCGATTATGTGTTGGTGGTGGATTGCCCGACGGTAACAGTCAATCCGGCGAATTTGCCCAGCGGAACGGTCGGCACAAACTACAACCAAATCATTTCGGCTTCGCCCTCCGGCAGTTACGGCTACAGCGTCACTTCCGGCGCGTTGCCGCCGGGATTGAGCTTGAATGCGGCGACGGGTGCGATTGCCGGCACGCCTGCGCAAACGGGAAGTTTTGCGTTCACGGTGACGGCGGCGGTTGGCGGGTGTTCCGGTGCGCGCGGTTTTACGCTGGTGATCGGCTGTCCGACGATTACGTTCCCTTCGCTCAGTGCGGCGACGGCGGGCGTGAGTTATGCGGGCAGTGTGGCGGCTTCGCCGAGCGGTGATTACAGCTATTCGCTGCAATCTGGCGGTTTGCCTGCGGGAATGACTTTGAATCCTGCGACCGGCGCGTTGACTGGATTGGCGACGGTGACGGGGACTTACAGCTTCACCGTCAAGGCGCAGGCGGCGAACGGATGCAGCGGTTCGCAAAGTTATTCGTTGGCGGTTGTTTGCCCGACCGTCACGCTTTCGGCATTGAATGCGCCACAGTTGAATGTCGCCTACAGCCAAACGTTGACGGCGCTGCCCGCCGGTGGGAATTACAGTTTTGCCGTTGCGTCGGGGGCTTTGCCGGCGGGTTTGTCTTTGAATCCGGCGTCGGGGCTGCTCAGCGGTACGCCGAATGTGGCGGGCGCTTACAATTTCACGATTGCGGCGACAGGCTTTGGCGGTTGCGCGGGCAGTCGGGAGTATTCCTTTGTCATCGGCGGCGCGGGATGTCCGGCAATCACTTTGCCCGGCAATTTGCCTGCGGGAAGCGTCGGGCAGCTTTACAGTCAGGCGGTGACGGCTTCGCCCGTGGGAACTTACAACTACGCGGTGACGACGGGGAATTTGCCGCCGGGCGTGACGTTGTTTGGTGAGCAGGGTTTGCTGTTTGGTTATCCGACTGCGCCGGGCAATTACGGTTTCACCATTCGTGCGACGGGCGCAAATAACTGCGCGGCTTCGCAGAGTTACGCCGTCGGCATCGGTTTAGGAATGTTGCCGGAAAGTTTGCCGCAAGCCACGGTCGGGCAGGCTTACAGGCAAACGCTGACCGCGCCCGGCGCGCAAGGCGAAGCGCGGTTTGCGGTGGTGGCGGGCGCGTTGCCGGCGGAAATGACGCTCTCGCGCGAAGGCGTTTTGAGCGGCACGCCGAAACAGTCCGGCACGCACGCTTTCACTGTGCAGGCCGGCGACAGCGCGGGTTTCACGGGCAAACGCGATTACGTGCTGGTCTTTCCGCCGCTTGGGCCGATACCCGATCCGTTGGCGATGACGGCGGCGATGGAAGGTTGCGCGGCAATCGGCGGCACGGCCACGGTGACGATGACTGTCAGGAATTTCGGCGGCGTGATGGCTTCGGTCAATTTCGATTCGCCGATGCCTGCGGGCGTGCGTGCTTTGACGAATTCCTGCGCGGCGAACCTGGGCAATTGCACAGTCACTTCGCAGCAGGTCAATTGGACGGGCAGCCTCAATGCAGGCCAAACGGTGACGATTGCCTTCCGCATTCAATTTGACGACGTTCCTTCCGCGCAAACCTGCGTGACCGCGACGGCTGGAGTTCTCAACGCCGTGGGCATTCCAGCTTCGGCTTCGGTTTGCGCGGTGAATTGCGCCGCCGCCGGGCCTGGTTTGCGGTTGGCCGTCGCTTCGCCGCCGAGCGATGTCAAAGCGGGTTCGGTGTTGATTTACAACGTCTACACTTCGGCCACCGATCCGACGCAGCAAAATACGCGGCTTTCCATCACCAACACCGATCCTTCGCGCCAAGCCTTTGTTCACCTGTTTTTCGTGGACGGCGCGAGTTGTTCGACGGCGGATAGTTTTCTTTGCCTGACGCCGAATCAGACCGCGACGTTTCTGGCCTCCGATCTCGATCCGGGAACGACCGGTTACATCGTCGCCATCGCCGTGGATGCGGCGGGCTGCCCGACGAATTTCAACTTCCTGATCGGCGACGAATTCGTCAAGTTTCAAAGCGGTCACGCCGCCAATTTGGGCGCGCAAGCCATCACTGCGATTGCCGGCAGCGTGTCGGCTTGCGATGCAAACGCTTCGACGGCGACGCTCAATTTCGATGGCGTCGGCTATGCCGTCGTGCCGCGCGTGCTGGCGCTGGACAATCTGCCTTCGCGCGCGGACGGCAACGACACGATGCTGATTTTGAACCGCATTGGCGGGAACCTGGGAACCGGCGCGGCCACGTTGGGATCAATCTTCGGCATTTTGTATGACGACGCGGAAACCGGTTTGAGCTTCAGTTTGACGGGAGGTTGCCAGTTGCGCGGCAGCCTGACGAACAACTTTCCGCGCACCGCGCCGCGATTGGAACAATTCATTCCGGCGGGGCGCAGCGGTTGGATGAAGCTGTATTCGCAAAGCGACGCCACGGCCTTCGGTCTGACCGGCGCGGCCATCAACTTCAACGCCAACGCCACGGCCAATGCCACGGCGTTCAATCAAGGTCACAATCTGCACGCGCTGACCACCACCGGTGCGATGAGTTATGTCATTCCGGTGTTTCCTCCGGGATGTTGAGAGCTTCGGCTATAACGTTCAAGAATAAAAACCTGTAGCGCAACCTTGTCGAGGTTGTGCTACCGCAATCAAGTTTCTTAACCGCTACAGCGAAGGTCTTGTCGTTGTGCTGTCTGCATTTAGCTGAGCGGCAAATGAATGGTGAATGTGGAGCCTTTGCCCTCTTCGCTTTCAACGTTGATGCGTCCGCCGTGGCGTTCAATGATTTCTTTGACCAGCGGCAAGCCCAGGCCCGTGCCGACGACGTTGGAGGCGGTGTCGCGTTGCAGGCGGTAGAACTTTTCAAAGATGCGTTCGCGCGCTTCGGCGGGAATGCCGTAGCCTTGATCCTTTACGCTGAGCGTCAGCGTGGTTTGGCGGCGGTTGGCTGTCAGCACGACTTCGGTTTCGGGCGGGCTGTATTTGACGGCGTTGCTGAGCAGGTTGTTGAGGGCTTGCGTCAGCAGTTGTTCATCGGCCTGAACGGCGGGCAAGTCCGGTTCGATTTCGGCAGTCAGGCGGATGCGGCGTTCGGCGGCGAGGACGCTCAGGTTGCGTATGCAATCGGCGATCAATTTGCCGCAGTTCACTTGTGACAGGCGCAGGCTTTGCGCGCCGGATTCCAGGCGCGTCAAATCCAGATAACGGTTGATGGTTTCGCGCAGGCGGACGGCTTCGGCGTGAATGGTGCTGAGCATTTCCTGTGACTCTTCCGCCGGAACGGGGAACTTCAGCAGCACGTCGCTCAAACCTTGAATGGAAGTCAGCGGCGTGCGCAGTTCGTGCGAGACCAGTTGCAGTGTTTCGGTTTTCATTCGATCCAGTTCGACGCGCTTGGTGATGTCGGAAATCAGCACGACGACGCCAAGCGCGTTTTCAGTTGACGCGGTTTCAGCATTGGCGGGCAGGGCCGAAATCAGCAACGAGTAATAACGCGGCGCGGCGGCGGCGATTTCAAATTCCAGTTGCACGCTTTGCCCGGCGGCCACGCTGGTCACGGCTTCACGCAACTTCTGCGAATCCATTGCGCCGCGTTCGATCAGAAAATCCGCCAGATTCGCGCCGACCAGCGCCGCTTGTTCGCAATGAAAAAGCTGCGTGGCTTCGCGGTTGGCGAAAACTATGCGGCCTTCCAGGTCTGCGACCAGCACGCCTTCAGCCATGTTCGACAGAATCCGGTTGATGAAACTCATGCGCGCCAGCAGCCGTGTGGTCAGGTCGTCCACCGTACGCAGCTTCCAGGCCAGGCTTTGCGGCAAATCGAAACGCAACTGGTTTTGAATGAACTCCGTTGCGGGCTGTGTTTCTTCGGGCAGAAAACCTTTCTGGCTGCTGACCAGCGCGGCCAGTTTCAAATCGAGTTGGCGACTGGCGATCAGCGAACGGTTGAGCAGCAGCGGAATGACTGCGGCAAAGCCCGTCAACATCGCCGGCAGCGGCGGAATCAGCAGATACCGGCTGAAGGCAAAATAGCTTCCGGTAAGAATCGAAAACAGAATGAGTAACAAAATCGAAACCTGCCGCCAACCGTCCAGAAAGCGAATGGTCAGCGCGGAAAGCAACATCACCGCCAGCGCGGCGGCAAAGGCAATCCATCCCGGCGGCGGAAAAAGCGACAGGCGTCGGCGTATGGTGTTGATGATGTTGGCGTGAATTTCCACGCCGGGCATTTCCTGACCGCCTTGTTCGGTGCGGGCTTCACCGGCGCTGTAGTGCATAAACGGCACAACGCGCGAGTCGCCCATTGACGCTGCCGTCGCGCCGATCAGGACGATCTTTCCGGCGAAAGCGTCCGGCGGCGTTTGGCCTTCGATCACGTCGGCGATGCTGAAAGTTTGAAATGTCCCGGCAGGGCCGGCGAAGTTAATCAGCATTTCGTTCGGGCGGATGATGGTGACGCCGGGAATCGGCGCGGCTGCTTCATCGCGCACCGGAAGGCGGTGACGCCCGAAGCTCAGCCAGCCGGATTCTTCCTTGATGCTTTCGTCTGAAAAGCCTTCGGCGGTGCGCAGGACTTCCAGGCTGAAGGCCCAGAGCCTGTTGGCTTGATCGTCGGCTTTGCTGAGTTGGATGTTGCGTATGACGCCGTCTACGTCGGGCGAAACGTGCGCGTGGCCAAGTCCGCGCGCGGCTTGCGCAAACGGCGGCAGCGGGCGCAGCCAAACAGTGCCGGCGGAGTTAAACAATTGCGCGGGCAGTATGACGCGGCCATTGCGCGCGATGGATTCGGCAAGTCTTTGGTCTTCTTCGGGCGTGGAAGGCTCGGCGTAAATCACGTCCAGACCGATGCCGCTGGGATTCGCCTGCGCCAGTTTGTCCAACGCCGCAGCCATCACAGAACGCGGCCAGGGCCATTGGCCTATGCGCTGCAAGCTGCGGTCGTCAATCGCGACAATGACAATGTCGGCGGGCACGGGCAAACTGCCGCGCAGCCGAAACAGCATGTTTTGCGACATCGCCGAAAGCGAGGGCGCAAACCAAGTCACCACCGCGACCAGCACAATGCTGAACAATAAAATCAGCGCGGTTCGGAAGGCTTGCGATTGATTGCGGATCATTGTTCAGGGAGTTTCAGCTTCCTGATTGGGATTCAGGTAACGATAGATGGTGCGGCGATCAATGCCCAGAATTTCCGCCGCGCGGGATTTGTTGCCGTCGGTTTCAGCCAGAATCAGTTGCACGTAGCGGCGTTCGAGTTCGGACAGCGGCGGGCGGTCGTCAATCAATGAAACCGTCGGGCGGTTTGCGGGCGCGGCCTCGGCTGGCGTGGCGCGTTCGACGATGCGTTGCGGCAGGTCGCTGACGGTAATCAGATGCGCGTTGCAGACGGCGGCGGCGTGTTCGATGGTGTTTTCCAATTCGCGGACGTTGCCCGGCCAGGGATAACGGGCCAGTAATTCGATCACGTCTTCGCCGATGCGAATCTGTTCGCCGTGTTCCCGCGCGTATTTGCGCAGGAAGTGATGCGCCAGCAGCGCGATGTCGTCCGCGCCGCGTTCGCGCAGGGGCGGCAAGGCAATGGTCAACACGCTCAGGCGGTAAAAAAGGTCATTGCGAAATTCGTTGCGTTCGACCAGTTTTTCGAGATTGACGTTGGTTGCGCCGATGACGCGTACGTCCACTTTGCGGGCTTCGCGGCTGCCCAGGCGGCGAACTTCTTTTTCCTGCAAAACGCGCAACAGACTGGCTTGAAACGAAGGGCTGGTTCCGGCCAATTCGTCCAGAAAGATCGTGCCGCCCTCTGTGATTTCAAACAATCCGGCGCTGTCTGTTTGCGCACCGGTGAATCTGACTTTGTTGTAACCGAAGAGGTCCGATTCGAGCAGGGTTTCGGTCATTGCGCTGCAATTGACGGCGGTGAATTGGCGTTTGGCGCGGGCGCTGTTTTGGTGAATGGCGCGGGCGATCAATTCCTTGCCGGTTCCCGATTCGCCTTCGATCAAAACAGTGGCTCCGGTGCGTGCGGCGTGAGCGGTCAGTTTGTACGCGCGCGTCATTTGCGGGCTGTGACCGATTAAACCCGACGCCGAAAAATCGCGTTCGGAATCGGGGCTAGCGGCTTCAGTGGTTTTCGCGTGTTGTGCGGCGCGACTGACCAGCGCCAGCACTTCGTCAATATTGAAAGGTTTGGCGATGAAATCGAAGGCGCCTTCTGCAATAGCTTGCATGGCGATTTCCAGCGAGCCTTGCGCGGTGACGGCGATGATTTTGGTGTCGGGGCTGGACTGGCGAAATTCGCGAACGACTTCCAGACCGTTCAGGTCAGGCATGTAAATATCCGTCAGCACGACATCGAATTTTTTGCCGCGTCCCAGAGCAATGGCTTCGCGCCCGCCTGTGGCCGCCGCCACGTCGTAGCCGCTCAGCCGCAGCGGGACTTCCAGCGCCATGCGCGCGCCGCGTTCGTCGTCTACGACCAGGACTTTGTGCGGTTTGGAATTGAGTTCAGTTGTGTTGATCAAGGGAAAATCCTGCGCATTTTCCGTTTTTCATTTTTGATGTGTCATTTGCCATTGAATGAGTTCAGACCTGGCCAATGAAAAATGAGAAATGAAAACCGGTAAATGGAAAATCAAATTTCCGGTTAAGGTCTTCTGCCGGGCCGCGAATTGCCGCCCGAATTAGGGGGAGGTGCGTTGCGTCCTGGGTCTGACGATCCGCCGGCGGTGTTAGGCCGATTGTCGCGGCCTGGAAATTGGGGGCTGCTGTTTTCAGGCCGTCCGCCGCGATCCTGACTTTGTCCGCCGCTTCTGTCCGCGATGCGTCCGTTGTTTTGCGGCGGCGCGGCCTGTTGCCGGGTTCTGAACGAACTGTCGTTGCGTCCGGGTTTGAATGCCCCCGGCGGATTCGGCAGCCGTTGCAAGGGCACGCGCGTCATTTGCCCGGCGGACAAAAAGACGGGTTGATTCGGCAAACGCAAATTGGTGACGGCCACCGAACCTTCGTGCAAATAAACCTGTGTTTCTTCTTCTTCGACCAAAACATCAAAGACCGTGCCGCGAACGGCGATGACGGCGGTCGGCGTATTGACGCGGTAAGGATTCGGCTGGCCACCGAGCTTTTCGATTTGGATGCGTGTTTTGCCGCGAATAACGTTGAAGAGCGTGCGCGGCGACTGGCTCAGGTCTTCGATGACGACGGTGGTTTGCGCCGAGATGACGGCTTGCGAACCGTCCGAAAGTCCCAACACCAAACGGCCTTTTTTGCCGGTGATGATGGTGTCGCCGGCATTGAGCTTGTCTTCGGTCTTAAAGACGATTTTTTGGGGCAGCACCTGATTGCTGAAAACGCGGCGGATTTCCACCGGGCCTTCGCTGGAAAGCACTTTGGCCGAAACCAGCGTTTGTCCCTGAATGGTCGCGCCGTCAAGCTTCAGCCCGACAGCGCAAATCAACACAACAACAACAAATATTCTGCTAAACATTTACTGACTCCTAAATCATTTTGGCATCGCCGTGGAAGCCTTCTTCTAGAATTTCGCTCAATTTGATTGGCTTCGAAGACTTCAGCAGGTTCCTTTTCTTTCCCTGTTTTGCCAGATCAGTTTGCTGCTTGCTCAATTTCGTCACACCGACCGCGGCGGGGATTTCTTTTCGTGTCGGTTTTTATCACACCCGACGGCGTAAAGCCTTGCGCGGGCCACAATGATTTTCGCCGTAAAGCCTCGGCAGCAAACCATGTTCCCTCTTTTCGGACATCTACCGTTTGTGGATCGTTCCTTGCTAAGCCAGTTTGGCAAGAAGCCGGATTGGATTGCAATGATTTGAGGGGGAGCCAATCGAAAAGGACGAACGGTTTTTGAAATGCCTGCTTGCAGAGGCATCTACAAACCCGTTAGGCCGGTAAGATTTTCAGGAGAAGCATTCAGGAGAAGCATAATGACCAAGAGCGAACGAAGACCTTTGATGATGGAGTTCACGCCGCCGGCTGAAGCGGAAAAAGACCGTCGAAGTTCGCGGTTCGGCAAGGGCGGCGAACTTCGGCGGCAATTGAAGGCGGCGCTGCAAAATCCGTTGACGTTCGTCTTTTTGGTGTGGGCGGCGATGTTCGCAATCATCGTTTTGTTTTTTGCGTTGATTGACTGAACGCCTTGTGCGAGCGCCGACGAAATCAGCGTTGCCCAAAGTAAAGTCCAATACCAGTGAATGAATTGCAAAAGCAGTCGGAGCAGAACGCGGAAAGAACGGAACAGACGGAATTGTTCCCTGTCTTTCGTGATTTCCGTCTCTTCCGCGTTCTCTCTTTCTTTTGTTGCGGAAAGGTTTGGCCGGATGCCACGGGCTTGCCCCGTGGAGGTTCACGTCGGCAGCTACAACGACGGCGGCTTAGCTTGAAGATGCCACGGGCTTGCCCCGTGGAGGTTCACGTCGGCAGCTACTGTAGCGACAAGCGCGAGACTCCACGGGACAAGCCCGTGGCATCTCGGGTTCGCTCTTGCCTGCTGTAGCGACAAGCGCGAGACTCCACGGGACAAGCCCGTGGCATCATTTTGTCAAGGCTGAATCTGTGCAATTCCCGCAATCCGAACCTTTCCGCAATGGCGCTTTCTTTATGATTCCTGAACCATTCATTCACTGGTATTGAAGCAAGGTCCGTCGCCACCGTTCGGCATTCATTCATAACGAAGCGCGACCATCGGATCTATCTTCGCCGCGCGTCGCGCCGGAACATAACAGGCGATCAAGGCAACCAGCGTCAGCAACACCGAAATCGCGCTGTAAGTCAGCGGGTCGTTGACTTGCACGCCGTAAAGCATGGTTTTTAGGTTCAGTTGGCTTTCCAGGTATTTCGTCAACAGGTAGGCCGCAATCAGTCCCAGCGCGACGCCAAATACTGTCAACGTCATGCCTTGTCGCAAAATCATTTTCAGCACGTCGCGCCGATCCGCGCCCAGCGCCATGCGGATGCCGATTTCCCGCGTCCGCTGCGCAACGGCGTAAGCCAGCACGCCGACCCATCCAAGCGCCGCCAGCAACTGCGCCAGCATGCCGAACCGCGTTACCAGCTTGGCCAGCAAACGCTCCATCGCCAATGTTTGATCAATCTGTTCGACC
>CAZRXE010000066.1:0-2477 GCA_964603695.1 uncultured Heliomicrobium sp. | reverse complement strand
TACACTGAAGTCACTGTTCGCGCGGCGACCGAAGAATCGCTGCGGCGATTGCAAACGGACGCGCTGGACTTGACGCAGCTTCATTGCATTCCCACCGAAGTCCTGCGGCAAGGCGAAGTCTTCGACTGGCTGCGCGCGTTGAAACAGGAAGGCAAAATCAAAAGCTTCGGCACCAGCGTCGAATCCATGGAAGAAGCTTTGATTTGCCTGGAACAAGACGGTTTGAGTTCGCTGCAAATCATCTTCAACGTCTTCCGTCAAAAACCGATTGCCGAACTATTCGACGCGGCTAAAGCGAAATCCGTCGCGCTGATTGTCCGATTGCCGCTGGCCAGCGGTCTGCTCGGCGGCAAGCTGACGAAAGAATCAAGCTTTGCCGCCGGCGATCATCGCAACTATAACCGCGACGGACAGGCGTTCAACGTCGGCGAAACCTTCGCCGGATTGCCGTTTGAAACCGGCGTGGAATTGGCCGATGAACTTCGCCAATTCGTGCCAGAAGGCCTGACAATGGCGCAATGGGCGATGCGCTGGATTCTGGATTACGACGCCGTAACGGTCGTCATTCCCGGCGCGACCAAACCGCAACAAGTCGCCGACAACATCGCCGCCTCAAACTTGCCGCCGCTCGGTGAAGACCTTCATCGCCGACTGCAAGCCTTTTACCAAGACAAAGTCGCGCCGCACATTCGCGGCCCGTACTAACACCGAATCAGTACCGCGACCGGTAGGAAGCGGTGCTGCTCGACAGCCGTTCCCTACCCAACCTTCACTCAAACTTATGACCACAACGCCGCCGCCCCAACCGCCCGTTACCAAAAAAGAGATTTTCGGATGGTGCATGTACGATGTCGCCGATTCGGCATTCACCACGGTCATCGTCACCGCGCTGTACGCGCTGTATTTCGGCACGGTTGTCGTCGGCGATCCGAATCAAGCCGATTACCTGTGGGGATGGGGCGCGTCCATTTCCGAAGTCATCGTTGCCATCGTCGCGCCGATTCTGGGCGCGATTGCGGACTTTTCCGGCAGCCGCAAGAAGTTTCTGGCGGTTTGCGCGTTGACCATCATCTTCTTCACCGCCGCGCTGTATTTCGTCGGGCCGGGAATGGTCACGCTCGGGTTGACGCTTTACATCATCGCCAACGTGGGCTTTGCCGGCGGCGGCGTATTTATTGACAGTTTCCTGCCGGGGATTTCGACCGAACAAAACGCCGGCAAGCTTTCCGGTCTGAAATGGGCCATGGGGTACGCCAGCGGCCTGGTCTGTTTGATGCTGTGTTATCCGCTGGCCAAATACATCAAACCCAATCCCACGCCGGAAGAGCTTTGGCGCGCGCAACTGATTCCGGTGGTCGTGGCGGTTTATTACGCCGTGGCCGTGATTTTCCCGTTGGTCTTTTTGCGCGAACGCAGCGTCAAACAAGCGCTGCCCAAAGGGCAAACCTACCTAACGGTGGGCTTTCGCCAACTCAAAACGACGCTCAAACACCTCCGCCGCTATCAGGACCTGGTGCGACTGCTGATTGCGTTTCTGGTCTATAACGACGGCGTCGTGACCGTCATCTACTTCGCCGCGCGGTATGCCAAGGAAACGGTCGGCTTCAACCCGAGCGAGATTGTCATCCTGCTTATCCTGAACAATGTGGTGGCGGCGGTTGGCGCTTTCGGCTTCGGATTTATCGCTGACCGCATCGGCCAGAAAACGACCATTTACATCACGCTGGTGATTTGGATTGCCGCCGTGACGACGGCTTATTTCGCGCACAGCCGCGAAACGTTTTATGTCGCTTCGGCACTGGTCGGAATCGGGCTGGGTTCCTGTCAATCGGTTACGCGCAGTTTGCTGGCGCTGTTTACGCCAAAGGAAAACGCGGCGGAGTTTTTCGGTTTTCTGGGAATTGCGGGAAAGGCGCTGGCGTTTTTAGGGCCGATCATTTTCGGCACGGTTTCAAAAGCCACCGGCAGCCAACGACCGGCCATTCTTTCCATCGGTGCGTTCTTTGTCCTCGGCATGATTTTGCTGTCTTTCGTCAATGAGGAGAGAGGAAAACTGGCGGCGCGTCTGCCTGTCGGAACAGAGGACTGAAAAGCGTCAAGACAATAATTATGGGCACAAAAGGAAATGGCGAGCTTCAAGCTCGCCATTTCCTTTTCAGTTCAGCACAGGGCTGCTACCGATCAGATCATCATAGTACTTTGATTTATAGTGCTCTGAGGGCAAATAGTTTAGATAATTTCATGGCCAGCATGTTGTTGCCGGTGACCTTCAACTTGCCTGCAAAAAACAACTGCATGCCATTCGCCTGTGGGTTCTCTATTAGTTTCTGAAAGTCTTCCGGCGCGATGGTAATCGTGCAATCAGCTCCGCCTGGATTTCCTGCTTCCGCGCGCGGGCCGGAATCTGAAACATCAACGTACCATTCGCCAATGCCTCCAACATTGATTTGGTACTTGGCGCCAATTTGCTTCGCAGC
>CAZRXE010000065.1:0-2221 GCA_964603695.1 uncultured Heliomicrobium sp. | reverse complement strand
GATGCCCAAAAGCAGTTTGCGATGCTCTGTCGGTCGTTGCAGGATTTCTCCGCGCCAGGCGGCCAGGCCCAACAACATTAAGCCAAAAGTTCGCGGCAACGATGCAATGAGCAGAGGGGCGATGAAGTACACCGCTTCGCTCACGCGTAGTGCCGCAATTTCCGCCAAGCTCCCTGTTGCATAGATGTGTGTGGCCAACGCCGCCTGGGCGCGCATGGCGGCTTCTGAAGGAAACAAATCACCAAAGAACGGCAAATAAGGCGACAGCACAATAATGGTCAGCCCGGCCGGCGCCACCCAGCGCCCGGATAGTTTGGTGAATGGAATGAGGAACAGCCCGCAAACGGCGTAGAGCGTGAGAATGTCGCCATTCCAAATGAGCAACATATGAAAAAGGCCGATGAGCAGCAGCACGGCGAAGCGGCGGGTGAAAAAGTGCCCAACGCTGTCCCCGCGTTTTGTGACGCGATCCGCTTGCACGCTTACTCCAACGCCGAACAGGAATGAAAAGAGCGTGAAGGCTTTGAACTCAAAAACCCAGGCCAGAGCCAGGTCCGTCACGCGATTGGCCCAGCCCGGATGAGTGTGAAAGTTCAAAATATGCGCGAAGAGCGAACCCCGAAATCCGCTGTCCAGGTTGATGAGTAAAACGCCCATCAGTGCCGCCCCGCGCAGCACGTCCAAAGCGACGACGCGTTCTGTCGCCGTCACCGGCTGCATCGGTTGGGTGGTTGTGTCTTTCAACTCTACGACAAAGGCTGCGCGAAGATTTCCCGCAGGGCTGCTATCAACCGGTCATTTTCGTCCGGCGTGCCGACGCTGATGCGGACGTAATTTTCCAGCATCGGCGCGCTACTGACGTTGCGAATCAAAATGCCGCGCGCATGCAAAGCTTCGAACAATTCCTTCGGCGGGATCGTCGTTTTTACCGCGAAGAAATTGGCCGCCGAAGGTACGGGCGCAAGCAGCCCATCGAATTTTTGCAGTTCCGCAAACAAACGGTCGTGTTCCTGTTTCATCTTTTCCACCAACGGTTCCAGCAACGCCATATTTTCCAGCGCCGTTTCCGCCGCCGTCATCGAAAAGAAATTCAGGCTGTAGGGCATCTTCGCCTTGTTGAATTCAGTGATGAGTTCCGGCGCAGCCAAACAATATCCGACGCGCAATCCGCCCATCGCCATGGCTTTGGAAAACGTCCTCAGGATGACGAGGTTTTTGTACTCGTTGAGCAAGGGGATGAAATCGTCGCTGCCGAATTCCAGGTAGGCTTGATCCACGACGATGATGGCTTCGCTGTTGCGGCAAAGCGAGGCCAAATCGCGCGGCGCGATGGTGCAGCCCGTCGGATTGTTCGGCGAACAGATAATCGCCATCTCGGCACGGCTTGAAACCAGTTTGCTGGCCAGACGGGGAATGTTGAAGGTCAGGTCTTCGTTGAGCGGAACCGGGATGACTTCGCCGCCCGCGACTTGGATGACTTGCCGATACACGGAAAAGGTCGGCTCCGGCAGGATGACTTTGACGCCTTTTTCGACCACGGAATTGACGACCGATTGAATCATCTCGTTCGAGCCGTTGCCCGCCATCACGCCGTCCGCGCGCCAGCCGACGTGCGCGGCGAGCTTTTCCAGCAATCGCGTCGGAATGAATTCAGGATAGCGCGCCCAATCGTGCGCCCGCGCGCGACGCAGAACTTCTTCCTTGATCGCCGCCGGCATGCCGAACGGGTTTTCGTTTTGATTGATCTTGATCGGCGCTTCAAGCGAATCAAGCGTATAAGCTTTGATCGCGCGGACATTGGATTTGATCTTGTCGAGTGGTGAAGCCATTGGTGGTTGGTAGTCGGTGGTTGGTGGTTGGCAGGATGGTTTTAACCAACCACCAACTACCAATCACCAATCACGATGTTATTCATATCGAATCGTTGCCGCGCGCGCGTGAGCGTCGAAGCCTTCGGACAGCGCCAGCCGTTCGATGGACGCCGCCGTGCGCATCAATTCTTCTTTGGTGTAACGAACGACGCTCGTCCGTTTCAAAAAGTCGTAAACGCCCAGCGCGGAGGAAAACCGCGCCGTGCCGCCCGTGGGCAGAACGTGATTCGTGCCGGCGAAATAATCACCAACAGATTCCGGCGCGTATGGCCCGACGAAAATCGCGCCGGCGTTGCGAATCTTTTCCGTGATTTCGTCCGCGTCGGCGGTCATGACTTCGACGTGTTCGG
>CAZRXE010000064.1:0-7916 GCA_964603695.1 uncultured Heliomicrobium sp. | reverse complement strand
GGTCGGCGCGAATTTGTTGTTGTTTCCCGTGCTGGTGCTGCTGACGGCGGCGCTGGCGCTCGGCGTGGGATTGTGGCTGGCCGCCTGGCAAGTCAAATACCGCGACGTGCGTTACCTGATTCCTTTTTTGATTCAAGCCTGGATGTTTGCCACGCCGATCATTTATCCCGCCAACATTGTGCCGGAACGATTCCGGCTGCTGTTTGCGCTCAATCCGCTGACCGGCATCATCGAAGCCTATCGCGTCGCCTTGCTTGGCGAATTGAACGGTGCGCGGTTCAATTGGACGGCGCTGGGGATTTCGGCTTTGCTGACGCTGGCCGTGCTGATTTACGCCGCTTACGATTTTCGCCGTCTGGAAAGCCACTTTGCAGATTTGGTCTGAATGAATCTCCATGAAGAAAAAAACGATCAAACCGGCTCGTCAGTCCAAACGCACCAGCGACACGCTCTGCAAACGATTGGCGGAAGAATATCCGGCGGATTTTGCTCTGTGGCTGTTCGGCGTCACCGGCAAAGTCAGAGTGGTGAAAACCGAACTCAGCCGCGAGCCTGTGCGCGCCGATTCGGTGATTCTTTCCCACGACGAAACCGAAACGTTGCACGCCGAATTTCAAACCACGATGAAAAGCGACGTGCCGCCGCCGCTGCGAATGCTGGATTATTTCGTCGGCTTCAAACGGCAAAATCCGAATCAGCGCGTGCGCCAAGTATTGGTTGTGCTGAAACCGACTGCTGAAGAAATCCCGGATCGTTATCAGGACGAACGGACACTGCATATTTACGATGTCGTCAAAATGTGGGAGCAAGACCCGGCGACATTTCTCGAACACGAAGGTTTGCTGCCGCTGGCCACACTGTGCCGCGCGGATTCCGACAAGCAGTTGCTCAGCGAAGTGGCGGCGGAAATCAGTAGGATCCCTTCTCGTGACCGGCGACGCGAAATGCTCAATTGGTCGCGCGTGCTCGCCGGGCTGCGCTATGATAAAGACCTGATTTACGAAGTTCTGAAGGAGAGCGATATGTTGGAAGAATCAGTTATCTACCAGGATATTTTTCAAAAAGGCGAACGGCGCGGTTTGGAGCAAGGCTTGGAGCAAGGCTTGGAGCAAGGAGAAAGAAAAATCGCAATGCGCCAGCTTGAGCGTAAGTTCGGCCCACTGCCGCAAACATTACGCCGTCCGGTTGAAGAACTCCTGACGGAACAATTGGAAGCTTTGTGCGACGCGCTGCTTGATTTCCAAACCCCGGATGATCTGATGCACTGGCTTAAACAACACGCACCCGCACGCCGCAATCGCGGCTAACCTGACAACTCGAAACCTTTCTCGCCTGACAATGGCGCTGCCTTTCGCAATTAAAGTTGAAAATCTGAGCAAGCGGTACGAGCTTGGCGCGCGCGTCAGCCAACAAACCTTGCGCGATGCGCTGATTGAAACCGCGCGCCGCTTGAATCCGCTTGCGCGCAACGGCACGTCTCGTCAAACAAAAGACGAATTGTGGGCGCTCGATAAAGTCAGCTTTGAATTGCAGCCGGGCGAAGTGGTCGGCGTCATCGGGCGCAACGGTGCGGGCAAAAGCACGCTGTTGAAAATCCTGTCGCGCATCACAGACCCAACCGCCGGACGCGTAGAAATTTATGGCCGCGTGGGCAGCCTGCTGGAAGTCGGCGCGGGTTTTCACCCGGAACTGAGCGGACGCGAAAACATTTACCTGAACGGCGCGGTGCTGGGCATGCGGCGAGCGGAAATCACCGCGCGATTTGATGAAATCGTGGCCTTTGCCGAAGTCGAACGCTTCATTGACACGCCGGTCAAGCGATATTCCAGCGGGATGTATTTGCGACTGGCTTTCGCCGTGGCCGCGCATTTGGAACCGGAGATTCTGGTGGTGGACGAAGTGTTGGCCGTCGGCGATGCAGCCTTTCAACAAAAGTGTTTGAACAAAATGGGCGCGGTCGCCAAACAAGGTCGCACGGTGTTGTTCGTCAGTCACAATCTGGCCGCCGTTCGTCATCTATGCCAACGCGGCATTACGCTTTCGGCGGGCAAAGTCGTGTTTGACGGCGCGGCCGGCGAAGCCGTCCGTAACTATCTGACCGGTTCGGAAGCCGCCGCGCAACGAACTTCCGATAATCTAAGTCTGACGAACGCTCAACCGAATCCGCAGCGCCGTTTTGAAGTCACCAAAGTTGAAATCCTGGATCAAGCCGGCAAAGTCAAACAGTCGCTGGCCACGGGCGATTACGCGCGCTTTCGCATTGAATGGCGCGCCGATGAATCAGTCGAAAAGGCCGGCGTCGAACTCGGCATTCACACTTTGGAAGGCGTGCCGGTCATTCATTACTCGACGCGCCCGGTGTCCGTCGTGGACGTTCGATTCGAGCCGGGCCGCAACGTCATCGAATGCGAGTTCCCGCAATTTCCGCTCGCCGCCGGTCGTTATTATCTGGCGGTTGGATTGACGCGCCCGATGATTGAATGGCTTTACCGCGACGATCAGTTCGCGCTTTTCACCGTCGAACCGGGCGATGTTTTCAACAGCGGAACGCCGCTGACCACTGCGCGCGCGCTGGTTGCCGCGCCACACCGCTGGCTCGCAGCGGAAAGCTACGCCGCCACGGCAGGCCAACGATGAGTTTCAAACTGTCCGTCATCACCGCCACCCGCAACCGCAAAGATTTCTTGTCGCGCTGCCTGGACAGCGTAACGGCGCAACCTTACGCCGACAAAGAACACATCGTCATTGACGGCGGTTCTAGCGATGGCACGCCGAAATTGCTGGCCGCTTACGCCGCGCGGCATCCGCATCTGAAATGGATTTCCGAACCCGACCGAGGCATTTCTCACGCGATGAACAAAGGCCTGGCAATGGCCACGGGCGATGCCGTCGGCGTCATCGGCGATGACGATTTTTATCAGCCTGACGTTTTCAGTTCGATTGCCGAAGCGTTTTCGCGGCATCCCGAAGCAGGTGTCATCAGCGGACATTGCGCCGTCATCAACAACGACGATCAACCGATCAGCACGGAACGCGCAATGTTCACCACGCGCCGCGAACTGTTGGAATGCTGGCGCTCTTGGGGACGCCGCGTGATGCTGCCCGCGCCCAGCACCTTCATCCGCCGTCAGGTGATTGAAGCTGTCGGTGGCTTTGACGAGGCCGACCGCTACGCGATGGATTACCGCCATTGGATCAAAATCACCGAACACTTCCCGGTGCGGATTCTCGACCGCACACTGGCCAACTTCCGGTACGACACCGGCACAACTTCGTTTTCAAACAATCGGCAACAGTGGGAAGAAACGTTGGCGATCAGCAAGCAGTGCTGGGGATCGAAGCTCCGCCCGCAGTTTTACGCGCTGTGGTTTTCTCACTGGCGTCATTTTCATTATCCGCAATGGCGGCAGCGGCTGGCTGCCATTGTCAGTGCCGCGACCGGTAAGGAGCGGGCGAAACCATGAAACTGTTGATGTTGCTGCCTGCACAAGCGCGCGGCGGCGCGGAAGAACAGAGCCTGACGATTGCACGCGCTGCGGCGCTGCGCGGCTGGCAGGTTCACGTCGCTTTGCCCGCCTTGCCGGAAACAGCTTCCTTGCGACAGGACTTTGCCGCCGCCGGAGCCGTCTGTCATTCGCCAGCGATTGCTGAAACGCCAGCGCGCTGGCGGCACTTGACGGATTTGAAAAGATTGCGGCGAACGGTTGCCGCGTTGCTGACCATCAAGCCGGACGTGGCGTTGATTGCGCTGCCCAGCTTGATTGCCGGCGCGGGCAGCATTCTGGCTTGCGGTTTGTTGCGCGTGCCGACAGCGGTTGTATTTCATTCGACGCCGGGCCGAGTCACTTTCGGACGACGACTGAAAGCTTATGCCTGGGCCAGAGCGCGCCATCAGCAATGGATTGCCGTTTGCGACTACAGCCGCGAATTGATCGCCCAATCTTTTGCGATGCCGCCCGGCGAAGTGCTGCGCATTTACAATGGCGCGAAACACTGTGGGACCGACTTCAGTCCGTCTGCTTCGGCCAGACAAATCCTTTGCCGGGAATTGGGCTTGAATGAAAGCGACCGTTTGATTCTGACCGTTGGCCGCCTGCACCCGGACAAAGGCTATCGCGATTTGCTGCACACGATTCCGCATCTGCTGAACGAATTTCCCAATGCCAAATTCCTGTGGGCGGGCGAAGGCGACTTTCGCCAAACATTGACCGAAGAAATCAACAACTACGGCGTGGCTGACGCGGTGCGCTTGCTCGGTCATCGCACGGATGTGCCGCGTTTGATGCAGGCGGCGGACTTGTTGGCGTTTCCTTCGCACGTCGAAGCGATGAGTCTGGTCTTGCTGGAAGCGATGGCAGCGGGCTTGCCGCTGGTGGCTTCGCGCGTCGGGGGCACGCCGGAACTCATCACCGATCAAGTTCACGGGCGGCTCTGTCACACAAGCGATAGCTGCGATTTGCTGGCGACCTTGCGCTGGGCGCTTCAGCATCCGCAACAAATGCGGGAAATGGCCGCGCGCGCTAAAGAGCGTGCGCGCGAATTTTCAGAAGAGCGAATGATTGAAGAAACGCTCGCCGTCTTGCAGCGTTTGAGCCGAGGCGAAACCGGTTGTGCCGAAAAAAGTTCTGTTCTTTTTCCCTCATAACCCGCTGCCGCCCCGCAGCGGCGCGCACCAACGCTGCCTGGAAATACTCGCCGGCTTGCGGGCATTGGGTTGCGAAACGACACTGACGAGCGCAACGCTTTTTTCCGATTCGGAATGGAACGCCGAAAGCAAACAGATGCTGGAACGCGATTGGGTCAAACAAGTGTTGGTTTACGAAACCGCCGCTGTTGACCATTACGTTCGCGCGGCGCTGATGCGGGCAAACACCTTGCTGAACCGCCGCGCGCCGCTTAATTCTGCGCTGTTCAAACCGCCGATGTTTCAACGTTGGGCGACGCGCATCCACGATCAAGTGCAACCGGATTTAACGATCACCAATTACGCTTACTGGGACGGCTTGCTTCCGCATCGAGCCGCCGCGCGCACCGCCATCGAAACGCACGATCTGTTGACGCTCAATCAACGCATGCGCGAAGCCTTGCTGGCGCATTTGCCGACGCCGCCGGTGGAAGTCAATCAAGTTTCGGACGAAGTGTTGCGCGAGGATTTTTATGATCGGCTGGCGCTGGAAGCCGACGCCGAAGAGTTTCAGATTTACGACCGCTACGATTTCACCATCGCGATTTCGGCCAAAGAAGCTGCGTTGATACGGCAACGAACCACGCGAACCGAAACCTTGCTGATTCCGATGACGCAGGAAGTGAAAGCCGCCCGCCCCGCTTATACGGGCGCGGCGGTGTTCGTGACCGGGCCGAATCCGTTCAACCTGCAAGGGTATTTGTACTTCGTCAAACACGTGTTGCCGCGCCTGCGCCGCCAATCGCCGGACTTCCTGCTGCAAGTCACTGGCGCGACTTGTCAGTCGGTATTGCCGACCGAGGGCGTGTCGCTGAGCGGCTTCGTCCCGGAGTTGAAAGCGGTGTATGAAGCGGCGCGCTTCGCCGTCTGTCCGGTCTTCGGCGGCACGGGACAACAGGTGAAAGTCGTCGAAGCGATGAGCTACGGCCTGCCCGTCGTCATCACGCGCGCGGCGGCGGCAAGTTCGCCCGTACAACACGGCGTCAACGGCTTGGTCGCAAATAATGCCGAAGAGTTCGCCGAACATTGCGCCCAATTGTGGCTGGACCGCGCGTTTTGCCGACGGCTTGGCCAAAAAGCAAAAGATACGATTGCGGCGGAATATTCGCGCTCGCGATTGCTGGCAGAGTTAGCCAAACTGTTTCAGCCAAACCGTCAAAAATCTGAGGCGCAAAGTTTTTGAAAAAACTGCTTTCCCGCATTGCGTTCCGGCTGACTTCGCCACAGTTGGTTTCCCATTGCGGCGAGTTGCTGTTCCGATTAGCAGGCTGTCGCGCAAATACGCCGACCTGCCTGCTGCCGGAAGCTCGCAGTGTCTTGATCGTGCGGCTGGATGAAATCGGCGATGTGGTTTTGACCACGCCCTTGTTTCGGGAGTTGCGGCGCAATCTTCCGGCGGCGCACATCACCTTGGTGGTCAGACCGCGCGCGGCCGAATTGATGCAACATTGTCCTTACGTCAACGAAGTGCTGGCTTACGAATGCGACACCGCGCATCTGCGTTGGCAGCGGTTTCGGCAACATCTTTCGGCAATTCGATTTGCTCGAAAACACCTGTGGACGCGTCGCTACGATCTGGCGCTGTTGCCGCGCTGGGATGTGGATCAAGACCACGCGGCGTTCGTAGCCTACTTCAGCGGGGCGAAATGGCGAATGGGATATTCCGAAACGGTCGGCGAACAAAAGCAAAGGTTGAACAGTGGGCTAGACCACTTGCTGACGCACCCGATTGACGACCGTGCGTCCAAACACGAAGTCGAACGCAACCTGACGCTGATTCGTGCCCTGGGCGGCAGCGTTCACGAAACGCAGTTGGAATTGTGCACGACGGCAGAAGATGAAGCCTTTGCCGAACAAATTTTTCAGCAAGCCGGCATTGCGGCAGCGGAAACGCTGATTGCGCTGTGTCCGGCGGGCGGGACTTCGCCACTGAAACAATGGCCGGTTGGCCGGTTTGTCGAACTCGGACGCCGGCTGCCGGCGGAACACGGAGCGCGTTTGGTGTTCGTCGGCGGGCCGGGCGAAGAAGCGTTGGGCGCTGAACTTGAACGCAGGTTGAATGCGCGGTCGGTAAACTTGATCGGCAAAACCACGTTACGGCAATTGGCGGCGGTCTTACGGCGATGTTCGCTTTATGTCGGGAACGACACTGGCCCGATGCACGTGGCGGCGGCGATGGGCGTGCCGGTTGTGGCTCTGTTCGGTTCAAGCTGCCGGCACCGCTTTCATCCGTGGAGCGAAAATCATCAAGTCGTCGCCAACGAATTGCCATGCAGCCCGTGCGCAAGTGAGCCGCATCGCGACCGCTGCGTCGTGTGCATCTACGATCATCCGCGCTGCATGTACGAACTGCCGATTGCTCACGTCGAAGAAACTGTTGGGTTGATGCTGTCCGCCCGCCGAAGCGAAACCGTTCATGCCTGAACTTTACATCCTGTTACCGGTTCACAACCGCTGCGAAATCACACGCCGTTTTCTGGACTGCCTGCGGGCGCAGACGTTTCAGAACTATCACTTGCTGCTGATTGACGACGGTTCAACGGACGGCACGGCGGAAACAGCGCGCGAGACGATTTCAAACTTGACCGTGCTGCGTGGGCGCGGCGAATGGTGGTGGGCTGGCAGTTTGCAGCAAGGCATCGAATGGTTGAAGCAACGCAACGCCGCCGCTGAAAGCTTTGTGCTGATGATTAACGACGACGTGACTTTTGAGCAGCGTTTTTTGGAGCGCGCCGTTGCCTTGCTGCAATCCGCGCCGCGCACGCTGTTGCTGGCGCAAGCCGTCAGCAAACAAACCGGGCAGCCGCTGGTTTCGGGCGTTGTGGCGGATTTGAAACGCTGGAATTTTCAGCCGTCTCAAGCGGCGGACAAAATCAATTGTTTGACCACCAACGGATTGTTTTTGCGCTGGGCGGACTTGCAACAAATCGGCGGCTTTCATCCGCGCTTGCTGCCGCATTACAACGCGGATTACGAATTCACGTTGCGCGCTTATCACAAAGGCTTTCATTTGCGGGTCAGTCCCGAACTGAAACTGGTCTGGGATGAGAAAACGACGGGCTTTCATCGTTTCGACCGCATGCCTTTCGCCGCGTTCTTGCGGCAATACTTTTCCAAAAAAAGCTTGGGCAATCCGATTTATCACTCGGCGTTTGTCTTGCTGGCCGGCCCGCGCCTGCGGATTCCCGCGCATCTGGCCAAAATTTGGTGGGGCGCGTTGCTGACCGTGGGG
>CAZRXE010000063.1:0-11700 GCA_964603695.1 uncultured Heliomicrobium sp. | reverse complement strand
GCTTGCGCGGCGCGGCGGCGATTGAGCAGTTAAAACAAACAGGGCAATACGAATCATTGCAATCTGCCTTCAATCAGGTGCGCTCCAACATCACTTTGCAACAAGGAATAACGGCGGGCGACGGCGCGCAATTCGATTTGTTCGGCTACGCGGTGGCTATGAGCGGTAACACCGCAATCATCGGCGCGCCGGGCGCGAGCGGAGCGCAGGGAGATCAGGGCGCGGCCTACGTCTTCGTCCGTGGCGGCGCGAACTGGACGCTGCAAGCCAAGCTCTTCGCGCAGGTCGGCATCGTGGCCGAAGCGTTCGGCACGTCGGTGGCGATTGATGGCAACACGGCGGTGATTGGCGCAACGCCGCTCGATCCCGACAGCCCGCTTCTTCTCAACGGCGCGGCTTACGTTTTTGTGCGCAACGGCACGACGTGGTCGCAACAACAAAGACTCGTTGCCGCCGATGGCCACGCCAACGCGCTGTTCGGTGCGACGGTGGCGATTGACGGCAACACAACGCTCGTTGGAGCGCCGGAACACAAACCCTCCGGCGCTCCCGCATCCACGGGCGCGGCTTACGTCTTCGTCCGAACCGGCGCGGTTTGGTCGCAGCAACAGAAACTGATCTCGAACGATGCCGCCATTGGCGACCAATTCGGCGCGGCTGTGGCATTGGACGCCGACACCGCGCTCATCGGCGCGCCCAAAGACAATGCCGGTCAAGGCTCGGCTTATATCTTCACGCGCAACGGCACTGTCTGGACGCAGCAACCGCGACTTGCCGCAAGCAACGGCGCGGCTGGCGATGGTTTCGGCAACGCAGTTTCCCTCAGTGGCGACAAAGCTTTGGTCGGGGCTTCGCTGTTCGGCGCGGATGATCGCGGCACGGTGTACTTCTTCAAACGCAGCGGAACGACTTGGGCGGAAGCCGATGCCATCAACTCGCCTTTCCCCAAAACCAACGCGCGTTTCGGTGCGGCGCTGGCGCTCGATGGCAACGCGGCAGTCATCGGCGCATCGCTCGGCCTGTTCGACAACGGCGCTGACCGACGCGAGGCTTATATCTTCGTCAACGCTTCGACTGTCTGGAACTTTACGCGGCAGCTCGACCTGGACCTGGGGACAGCGGGCGACCGCTTCGGTTTTGCGGTGGCGATTGACGGCGACGCAGTGCTGGCGGGCGCGTATCGCGGCGACGGCGCGGTGGCTTTTTCTGGCGCGGCTTATGCTTTTGCTTTGCGCGACAGCCGCTACGTTGAAGGTCCGCGCGTGATTGCCGCCGATGGCGCGGCGGATGATCGCTTCGGTTTCGCAGTGGCGATGGACGGCAACACGCTGGTCATCGGCGCGAAGTATGACGACATCGGCCAGAACACGGATCAAGGCTCGGTGTATGTCTTCGTCCGCAACGGCGCGAGCTGGACCTTCCAGCAAAAACTTACTGCGCCGAACGGCGCGGCGGCGGATTTATTCGGAACGTCGGTGGCAGTGACAGGCGACTTCCTGGTGGCGGGCGCGCCGGGTAATGACAACGGCACGGCTTTCGACATCGGCGCGGCCTACCTTTTCAAACGCTCCGGCACTACCTGGATTTTTCAACAAAAGCTGATAGCGTCATTGTTGGAATCGGACGAACAAGACACTTTCGGCGATTCGGTGGCCATTCACGGACGCACCATCGCGGTCAGCGCAACCGGCGCAGACGCCTTGCGCGGCGCGGTCTATGTGTTCCGAGCCACCAATGATGTCTGGTTCGAGGAAATGAAAATTACCGCCGCCGACAGCGCCTTTTTCGATTTCTTCGGCTATTCCATTTCGCTTTACAACGACACGTTGGCGGTCGGCGTGCCGTTCCACAAGGTCGGCACGAAAGCGAGTCAGGGCGCGGTTTATGTCTACACGCGCAGCGGCACGAGCTGGCCGCTGCAAAAGAAAATCACGGATTCGCTTGGCTCGGCGAAAGACTTTTTTGGCGCGGCGGTTTCGCTGCACGGCGACACTCTGGCCATCGGCGCACCCGCTACAGACAACACGCCGGCGCGTTTGGGCGCGACTTACATTTTCAATCGCACCGGCTCGAACTGGACGCGCGAGGCAAAACTCAACGGCAACGACGGCCAGGAAAACGACGGTTTCGGCATCTCGGTTTCTTTGCGCAACGAAACGCTGGCCGTCGGCACGGCGAGCGGCACGGACACTCCGCCTCCTACCAATGGCAGAGCCTACGTCTTCACGCGCGTCGGCAGTTGGAGGCAACAACAAAAACTGATGGCCGCCAATCGGTCGAATAACGACCGTTACGGTTTAGCGGTGGCCGTCAGTGGTGACGCCGTGGCCGTCGGCGCGTATAGCTCCACGATTGGCAACAACGCCGAACAAGGCGCGGTGTATGTCTTTGCCAGCCCAACTTGCCCGGCCATTTCGATTGCTCCGCTCGGTTTGCCCAATGCCACGGCGGGCGTGTTTTACAACCAGCAATTGACGGCTTCGGGCGGCGCGACGGCGGATTATCAATTCGTACTGTCGCACGGCACGTTGCCGCCGGGACTGACGCTGAATGAAGCCGGTTTGCTGCAAGGCACGCCCAGCGCGGGCGGCGTGTTCAGCTTCACGGTCGCGGCGCGAAACGCGCTGAGCCTGTGTCCCGGCAGCCGCGATTACACCATCGCTGTTTCCGCTAATTGTCCGGCTATCGCGGTCAGTCCGGCGTCTTTGCCCAACGGTGCAGTGGGCACCATCTACAACCAAACGCTGACGGCCACGGGCGGCGCAGCTCCGCACACTTTCGCCGTCACGACGGGCGCGTTGCCGGGCGGATTGACACTGTTTTCAAACGGCACGCTGACTGGCACGCCCGTCATCGCCGGCACGTTCAACTTCACTATCACGGCCACTGACGCCAACGGCTGCACCGGAGCGAGAAGCTATTCCGTCACCATCTCCGACATCGGCGGAGGCGGCGGAACCACTGGCTTGCAGTTTTATCCGCTCGCGCATCCGGTGCGCTTGCTCGAAACGCGCGTCGGTCAATCGGGATGCTTCACGCCGGGCGCGCCCATCGCGGGCGGAACTTCGCGCACGCAACCCGCGCGCGGACTTTGCGACGGCTTGACTATTCCGGCCAATGCCCAAGCCATTACAGGTAACATTACCACCGTCAATTCCGGTGGCGGCTTCCTGACGTTGTATCCCAGCAACTCCCAGCAACCGTTGGTCGCCAATAGCAACTACGCGCCGAACGAAGTCCTCAACAACGTCTTCACGGTCGGCCTGGGCAATGACGGGGCGTTCAAGATTTTTGCCTTGAACACGACGGACGTGGTGGTGGATGTGACGGGCTATTACGCGCCGCCAAGCGCAAGCGGTCTGTACTTTCATCCGCTGCCGAAACCGATTCGCTTGCTGGAAACGCGCGCCGGCCAGACGGGCTGCTTCACGCCGGGTGCGCCGCTGCAAGGCGGAACGAACACTGCGCATTTGGGTCAAACCAGTTGCGGCGGCGTGACCATTCCGGCAGGCGCGCAGGCGCTGGTCGGCAACGCGACGACGGTCGGCCCGCAAGGCGGCGGCTATCTGACGCTCTATCCGGCCAACGCCGCGCAACCGCTGGTGGCAAGTTCAAACTTCCTGAACGGGCAAGTGATGAACGCGCCCTTCACCGTCGGGCTTTCGCCGAGCGGACAGTTCAATATCTTCACCACGGCGACGACCGATTTGGTGGTTGACGTGTTGGGCTATTACAGCGCGCAACAAAGCGACGTGAACGGCGCGGGATTGCTGCTGTATTCGCTGCCGTCGCCGACTCGTTTGCTGGACACACGCGCGGGAACTTCGGGCTGCTTCACGCCGGGTTCGCCGATTTCGAGCGGCTCGACGATGACGCAAACGGCCACGGGGGTTTGCACGGCGATTCCGGTGACGGCCAAAGCGGTGGTTGGCAACGCGACGGTGGTCAATGCGCAGGGAGGTTATCTGACCTTCTGGCCGTCGAACGCGCAGCAGCCGCTGGTGGCCACGTCGAATTATCAAATCGGCCAGGTCTTCAATCGCCACTTTACTGTGGGCTTGGGCGGAGATGGTGCGTTTAAGATTTTCGTCTTGAACACGGCTGATCTGGTGATTGACGTGTCGGGCTTCTTCGCGCCCTAACCTCCCTGGGAGCGCAGTCCTTCCAGCATTGGTTTCTACACAAGTGCGCGGAAGGCGATGCCACCGCCTTGTGCGGTGGAGTTTCACGCTGGTTGCTACAACGAAAGCACGCTCTCACCGGATGCCACCGCCTTGCGCGGTGGAGTTTCACGCTGGTTGCTATGCTGACTGTAGCTGCCAACCTGAAACTCCACCGCGCAAGGCGGTGGGATCAAAGCTTTTTCCGCTGTCGGCAGTAGCTGCCAACCTGAAACTCCACCGCACAAGGCGGTGGGATCGGGGTTTTGTGTAGAAACCAATGCCTTCCAGGCTGCGAGCTTTAACCGTGTGGCTTTTATTTTTCCGAAGGCCTTGCCATTGAAAGCCCGCTGGCCGGAAGCACTGCGCTCCCAGGTTTTCAACACCGCAGAAAATTATTCAAAGCCGCCAGCAGTTTTGCTCCGCCATTTCGCATGCATTTGGTGAGAGCGCCCGATGAAGTGGGCATCGTTCCAAGTCACAAAAAAGAAACGCATTCGGAACACACAAGATTCCGTGGGGCGAGGTGTGTCCGGGGCAATTACGAATGGCACAAACGGAAAACATCGCCTCAACGTCGAAGGAGCAAATCGTGGAGTTTATCACCTCAAATTCGGATTTTTATCTGGCGGCATTGGCGACGATGGCGAAGTTCATTACGTTGCTGGCCGCATTCCTCGCCGTTACCGGCCTGGTTGTTTGCGTCATTGGGTTGGTCTGTCTCTACCGTCAGGAAACGCGACAGTCCGCCGACACTCGCAACAAATCCCGGATTGCCGCACAGCAAAAACTTTATTCATCGGCAACCGGCTTGAAGAAAAACGCCTGCGCCACGACGCAAGCTTGAACCCAAACAGGAAAAGGAGAAACCGTGTCTTTCAGCAAACCACTCTTCCAGATGTTGAATTCCGCCTTGGGCAATCAGATGCATCGGCAGATGCATCGGCAGACGCATCGGCAGATGCATCGGCGATTGCAGCTTGCCGTTTGTCTGTTGATTGCGGCGGCCATCGGCTTGACCACCGGCTTGATTGGATTTCAATCGCGCCGCCCGTCGAATAAACCGGCTCCCGTCCTGCAAGGCGAAGCCGCGTTGGCGCAATTGAAACAGGCCGGCCAATTCGATTCCTTGCAAGCGGCGATGCAGACGGCGCGCCTCAGCGTCAGCCGGGTTGAAAACACGCCGCTGGGCCGCGCGGCCTGGCACGCGCCGAACCGGGCGGCGGGTTACGACGCTTACATCACCGAAGCTGGCTTGAGCTTGTTGGTGGGAAACGAACAGTCCCTTACGCTGCGCTTGCACAGTCTCGGTTACGGCGACGAACTGCAACCGGTCACGCCGGGCGCGGTCAGCGGCGACAAACAATCCATCACAATCAAACGCGACAACATAAACGAATGGTTCGTCAACGGTGCCGATGGTTTGGAGCACGGCTTTACGCTCAGCGAACGTCCGCAATCCGCAATCCACAATCCGCAATCCGCATTACGAATGGCCTTGCAGGTCGGCGACGGTTGGCGCGCGACGGCTGCCGCTGACGGTTCGCACGTCAGCTTGCGCAACGACAACGGCCAAACGGTTGATTACGGCAAGCTCGCCGTGCGTGATGCCGAAGGGCGCGACATTCCCGGCAAGTTGACGGTCGTCAATGAACAAGTGGTGATCGAAGTCACTGACCGCGACGCGACGTATCCGCTGACGATTGATCCGCTGTTTACGCTCGAAAAGCGGCTGTTGGCGAATGACGGGCAGGCGAATGACAATTTCGGCGTCGCCGTGGCGCTCGAAGGCACGACGGCGGTCATCGGCGCACCTGCCGCCGGCGTGACCGAGAGCGCGCAAGGCGCGGTGTATGTCTTTACGCGCGGCGGGAGCAGTTGGACATTTCAGCAAAAGCTGCTCGCCCCGGTTGCTGATGCGAATGTCGCCTTTGGCGCGGCGGTGGCGATCAGCGGCAATACGCTGGTGGCGGGCGAGCCGGAAAGCGGGAACGGCACGGGCGCGGCTTATGTCTTCACGCGCGGCGGCACGACTTGGACGTTCCAGCAGAAACTCGTCGCCGATGACGCCGCGCAGCAAGATCATTTCGGCACGGCGGTGGCGCTCGACGGCGACACCGCGCTCATCGGCGCGCCACAGGGCGACACCGGCAACGCGCTCAATCAAGGCACGGCATACATCTTCACGCGCAGCGGCGTGAATTGGACGCAGCAACAGGAACTGGCCGCCAATGACGCCGCGCCGGGCGATCAGTTCGGCTTCAGCGTCGCGCTCGACGGCGACACCGCGCTCATCGGCGCGCCGGGCGACGATGTAGGGACGCACGCCGATGAAGGTTCGGCTTACATCTTCACGCGCAGCGGCACGAATTGGACGCAGCAGCCACGCCTGAGTGATCAGTTGGATCCGCCTGCCATAAATTTCGGCAACGCCGTGGCGCTCAGCGGCGACAGGGCCGCCATCAGCACGTCTGCCCTCGGCAGCGGCGTAGTCGTCACTTTTCGGCGTGCCACAAGCGGTTGGACATGGTCGGGAGTTATTCCCAACCCTGTCATGACGGGCGCACATTTCGGCGCGTCGTTGGCACTGAGCGGCGACACGCTGGTGGTCGGCGCGTCGCTCGGCCCAAGCGATTCGGGCGCGGATCAACGGTCGGCTTACGTGTATTTACTGGCCGGGACGCCGACGCTAAAGCGGCAATTCGTGCCGGATGTCGGCGCGGCGAATGACGGCTTCGGCTACGCGGTGGCGCTCGACGGCGACACGGTGCTCATCGGCGCGTACAAAGCCGATGCCGCCGCCAACGATCAAGGCGCGGCTTTTGTTTATGGACTGCGCGATCAATTCGCCGATCAACCGCCTAAGCTGACGGCCTTTGACGGAGCGAGGTCTGATCGGTTCGGTCATGCACTCGCGCTCGACGGCGACACACTCGCCGTGGGGGCACATCTGGCCGACATCGGCGCGAATCAGTCTCAGGGAGCAGTTTACGTTTACGTGCGCAACGGTGCAGGTTGGGTCTTTCAGCAGAAACTCACCGCCCCCGACGGCGCGGCAAACGATGATTTCGGCAACGCTGTCGCCCTGAGCGGCAATACGCTGGCGGTCGGCGCGGCGAACGCCACGGTTAGCGGGAACGCGAATCAAGGCGCGGCTTATGTTTTCGTCCGCAACGGCGCGACATGGACGTTTCAACAGAAGCTTAACGCTGTGGCGATTGACGGCACACCGCAGGATTATTTCGGCGTCGCCCTAGCGCTGGAAGGCGACACGCTGGCTGTGGGCGCACATGGCCAACTCAGTCAGCGCGGCGTGGTTTACCTCTTCACTCGCACGGGCACGGTCTGGACACAACCACAACCGAAATTACTCGCCCCGGATGGCGCGGCACTTGACAGCTTCGGCGAAGCCATCGCACTGAGCGGTAACACGCTGGTGGTAAGCGCGAGGCAAGCCAAGATTGGAACGAATGCTGCTCAAGGCGCGGCCTACGTTTTCACCCGTGCCAATGCGACCTGGGCATTTCAACGCAAACTCACGGCGAGTGACGGCGCAGCGGATGATTACTTTGGCGTTTCGGTGGCGGTGTACGGCGACACAGTGGCGGTGGGCGCGCCTTACCACAAGGTCGGCACGAACGCCGCTCAAGGTGCGGTCTATGTATTCACACGCAGCGGCACAAGTTGGACGCAAGAACCACCGCTCAGCGCCGACGACGGCGCAGCGGGTGACAGTTTGGGGACATCAGTCGCCCTCAGCGGCGATGCGCTGGTGGCGGGCGCACTTTACGGCAACGGCAATCGGGCCGGCGCGGCGTATGTCTTCACCCGCCTCGGTTCGTGGCGGCAACAACAGCGATTGATTGCCAATGACGGCCAACCATTTGATTACTTCGGCGGGACCGTGGCGCTCAGCGGCAACACCATCGTGGTTGGCGCGGAGGAAGACGACATCGTGATTAACCCGGAGAACAACCGCACGAACGATGACCAGGGTTCGGCCTACACCTTCGTCGCCCCGCGCTGCCCGGTCTTTACCGTCAATCCGCCCACGCTGCCCAACGGCATGGTCGGTGCGGCCTACCAACAGCGTTTCACCGACAGCCCTACCGACGGCGACGGCCCTTACCTGCTGGCCGTGTCGAGCGGCGCGTTGCCGCCCGGCCTGATGTTCAATGGCAGCACCGGCGATTTGACAGGCACGCCGACGACGCCGGGCACGTACCGCTTCAACATCACCGCGACGAATACGTATACCCTCTGCTCCGGCAGCCGCGCCTACACGCTGACCATTGCGCCGCCCTGTCCCACGATCACTCTCAACCCGCCGAGTTTGCCGAACGGCACGGTCGGCGCGGGTTACAGTCAAACGTTCACGGCCGGCGGCGGCACGGGGCCGTACAGTTTCGACATCAAACCCGAAGGCCCGTTTCCACCGGGGCTGAGTCTGAGTACGAACGGCGTTTTGAGCGGCACGCCGACAGCGACAGGAGCCTACAGCTTCAGTGTGGTGGCGACCGACGCCAACGGTTGCACGGGCACACGGACGTACACCCTCAACATCACCTGCCCCACCATCACGCTCAATCCCGCCACGCTACCCAACGGCGCGACCGGCGCGGCGTACAGCCAAACGCTGACGGCCAGTGGCGGCGCGGGGGCGTACACGTTCAGCGTCACGGCGGGTGCGTTGCCGCCGGGCTTGAGCTTGCAGGCGAATGGCACTTTGAGTGGCACGCCCACGCAGGCGGGGCCATACAACTTCACCGTCACGGCCGGCGCGAACGGCTGCACGGGCACGCGGCAATACGCGCTGACCATCACGCAGACTTGCGCGGCGATCACCATCACGCCTACGACGTTACCGATTGCACAGGTGGGACAAAGCTACAGCCAGACGCTGACGGCCAGTGGCAGCACAGGCCCTTATCAATTCGCGCTTGTGGGAGGCACATTGCCTGTGGGCTTGAGCTTGGCCGCCAACGGCACGCTGAGCGGCACGCCGACGGTGGCGAACACATCCGTGTTCAACGTGCAGGCGACGGACGCGAATGGTTGCGCGGATACAAGCCTGCTTTCGCTGCGCGTCAACGCGCCACCGGAAATCTCGGCTGCGGACTTGACTGTGCGACAGGGCGATCCCGCTGCACAGTTACAAGTGGCTTCTGTGAGTGAGTTGGGAGAATCCGTCGCCGGAGTCACGGTCACGGTCAACGGCGGCACGAGCGCGACTGTGAATGGCGTGACGTTATCGGGCTTGACCCTCAATGCTGCAGGGATTGCACGCGCGAATGTGGCGTTGACGTGTACGGCATCGAACGCCAGCTTTACGTTGGCTGCCACTGACAGCGCCGGGGCGACGGCCACGGCCACACTCAATGTGACCGTGACGGCCAACCCCGCGCCAACGCTGAGTTACAACAACCAGGCCGTCGCGGCGGGCGGCGCGTTGCAAATCAATCCCAGCGCCGGGCCAAGCGACAACGGCAGCGTGCAATCCATCACGCTGCAAAGCGCGGGCACGTTCACCGGCACGGTCAGCGTCAACAACACGACCGGCGTCGTCAGCGTGAGCAATGCGCAACCCGGCGGGACGCACACGCTCAGAGTACGCGCCAGCGACAATTGCGGCGCGACGCGCGAAGACACGATCACGCTGACGGTCGGCTGCCCCACCATCACCGTCAATCCGGCGACACTGGCGAACGGCACGACGGGCGTGGCCTACAGTGCGACACTGACGGCAGGCGGCGGCACTGCGCCTTACAACTTCAGCGTCACGGCAGGCGCGTTACCGCAAGGCTTGAGCCTGAGCGCGGTTGGCTCCTTGAGCGGTACACCGGCACAATCCGGCAGCTTCAACTTCACCATCACGGCCACCGATGCCAACGGCTGCGCGAAGGTGCAAAGCTACGGCCTGAGCATCAATGCCCCGCCCACCATCACAGCCTTGAATGTAGCTGTACGGCAAAGCGATCCAGCGGCAGCGGTTTCCATCGCCAACGCGAACGACGCCGATCAAGCGACGCAGACGCTGACTGTCACCGTCAACGGCGGCGCGAGCGCAACCGTCAACGGAGTGACCATCAACGGCTTGACGATCAACGCGGCGGGTGTTGTGACCGCGAGCGTCGCGGCCACCTGCACAGCGACGAACGCGAGTTTCACGCTGAGCGTCACCGACAACGCCGGCGCAACGGCCACGGCCACGCTCAACGTGACAGTGACGGCCAATCCCGCGCCGACGCTGAGTTACGCCAATCAATCCGTGACGGCGGGCGGAACTTTGCAAATCAATCCGGCCACAGGCCCCAGCGACAACGGCAGCGTCGCTTCGATCACAGTGCTGAGCGCGGGCACGTTCACCGGCACGCTCAGCGTCAACGCCACGACGGGCGTCGTCAGCGTTGGCAATGCACAACCAAGCGGTTCGCATACCGTCACCATTCGCGCCACGGACAATTGCGGCGCAACGCGCGATGCTGCGTTCACGCTCGGCGTCGGTTGTCCCGCAATCACCATCGCCCCGGCCACCTTGCCGGTCGGCACGGTGGGCACGGCTTACAACCAAACTCTGACGGCGACAGGCGGCGCAACGCCGTATCAGTTCAGCATCAGCACTGGCGCGTTGCCGACGGGATTGAATCTGAGCGCCGCCGGGCAATTGACCGGCACTCCGACGGCGAGCGGAATTGTTACGTTCACCGTCAAATCGACAGACGCCAATGGTTGCGCGGGGATTTCAGAATTCACGCTGACCATCAACGCACTGTGCCCGACGATCACGGTCAATCCATCGAATGCCACTTTGCCTGCCGGACAAGCGGGCGTGCAGTACAACCAAAGCTTCACGCAAACCGGCGGCGCGGGCACGGCCACATTCACCATCACGGCGGGCGCTTTGCCCAACGGCCTATCATTGGCCACGGGCGGCGCGTTGACCGGCACGCCCACGGCCTTTGGCGATTTCAACTTCACCGTTACCGCCACGGACGCCAACGGTTGCAACGGCTCGCGGGCTTACTCGCTGCACATCAACGCGCCCTGCGCCACGATCACCGTCAATCCGACAACTCTGCCCAACGGCACGGTCGGCACGGCTTATAACCAAACCGCGACCGCGACCGGCGGCACGGCGCCTTACACTTACAGCATCAGCGCCGGCGCTTTGCCCGGCGGACTGACGCTCGCTTCCGGCGGCGGTTTGACCGGCACTCCGAACGCGGCGGGCGTCTTCAACTTTACCGTCAAAGCGACGGACGTCAACGGCTGTATGGGGACGCGGGCTTACACCGTCACGATCAACAACAACGTCGTCAACAACGGCTTGCAGTTCTATCCGCTGCCGAAGCCTTTGCGCCTGCTCGACACCCGCGCCGGTCAACTCGGCTGCGACGCTCCGGGCGCGCAGATTCAAGGCAATACTTCGCGCACGCAACTCGCGCGCAGGACTTGCGACGGCATCACCATCCCGCCGAATGCAATGGCCGTGACCGGTAACATCACGACCGTTCAATCCGGCGGCGGCTTCCTGACGCTT
>CAZRXE010000062.1:0-5583 GCA_964603695.1 uncultured Heliomicrobium sp. | reverse complement strand
GCCGGTCAGCGTCAGATTAGGATTCACGCGCCAGGCATCCTGCGCGAAGAAACCGTATTCACGCTGTCGTCCGCGTTGCACATTGGCTCCCAGGTAGGTGTATTCCAACGATTTTTCGTTCAGAATCGCCGAGGCATTGACAGCGGTAACACGACCGGTAAGCACGGCATAAATGTTACGTGCATTGGTCAGATCCGTAGCTGAAGCGCCAGGGAAATTCGCCGTGGTGAACAACCCATTTGCCGGATCGGTAGCGTCCGTGCCCAAAGTGATGGTCGGGACTTGTTGTTGTGAAAAGCTCCAGAAATCAATGTTGTTGAACGATCCGCCGAAGCTCATTGAGTGTGAACCGCGAGTCCAGGTCAGCGTATCCGTGAAGGTCTTCACGGGAGCGTTGCGGCGGCTGGGCGTGGTCGAAACCGTTGCCGACGTGATGCCTGCCGCGCCGATGCCGATGCTGAAACCATCCTGATTGGCCACTGAACCAGTGAATTGTCCAACGTTGACGTTCGGGAAAAAGAGCACCGTGCCACCAGTCAGACCAAAGCGGGCTTCATTGACGATGGTCGGTGTCAGGGTTGAACGCAACGCTGTTGTGTTCGAAAAGCGGTTGGATCCCTGGAATCCCTGGTTCGGGAAATTCGGGAACGCCGGGTCCGTGCTGTTCAAAAAGTCCACCAAACCGGTGAAAAGTTGATAGTTCCAAACATTTTCCAGTTTGTGTTTACTGGTCAGATTGAAGTCCAAACGAACGGTCGGAAAATATCTTGTTTGTCCACCCTGATTGGTGAAGGTGAAGCGTTCCACGTTGGGGTCTGTCAAAGCCTGCACTGCACCGGTTTGGGTGGTCGAAGTGCGAATGTCTTGCAGCAATTTGGCAATCGTCGGATCAGGCGTGGACGTTTGTCCGTTGGCCGCAGCCAGCGTATACAAGTTCACATTTCCGCTTGTACCATAACGGAAAATACCGTTGCGTGCCTGCTCGCTCAGGATTGTGCGTTGGCGCGTGGTCTGTTCAGGAATTCGATACTCTTCGTAATTGACGAAAAAGAACGCTTTGTCACGTCCGTCGAAAACTTTGGGAATGCGAATGGGGCCACCCAGACGGCCACCGAACTGGTTCAGAATAATGAAATCGCGCGGCGCGGTGGTGAAGCCCGGCTTGGGGTTCAGGTCGCGGTTGTTAAACCAGTAGTTGGCATTGAGCCAGGGGTTGCGATGATATTCGTAAAGGCTGCCGGTGAATTGGTTGCTACCGGAGCGGGTCACGAATTTGATTTGCACTGCGCCTTCGCCTGCGCTCTCAGCGCCCGGCGTGGCGGTTGAAACCGTAACTTCATCCACTGCGTCCACGCGGGGACGCACATAAGTGAAAAATCCGTCGGATGATTTCAGGATGTTGTCCTGAACGTTGACGCCGTCCATCGTGATGTTAAGCGAACCTTTCGGTAAACCGTTGATGGTTGAAGTACGTGGGCGTCCCGGCGTATTGGTTCCTGGCAACAGTAACACCAAGTCCAGAGCGTCGCGCGAAGTCAGCGGCGTTTCCGTAATTTGCCGACCGGTGATCGTCGTACTGACACTGGCCGATTGCGTCTGCAAAACTTCGCCGCCGCCCTGAATCACTACCGATTCGCTGGCCGCACCGATTTCCAACGTCACATTCACTGTCGCCGGCACGCCGACGTCGAGTTTCACGTCCTGAACCACTGCCTTCTTGAAGCCGTTCGCTTCCACCGTGACGGTGTAAACGCCCGATCCTAACGAAGGAACCGTGTAAGCACCGCTGCCAGAGGTGGCGATCTTAAATTCCGCACCGGTAGCATTGCTTTTCACTACCACGGTTGCACCACTGATGGCCGCGCCGTTCGGGTCAAGCACGTTGCCGGAGATTGCCGAAGTCGTGCCTTGCGCAAACGTCAGGACACTTAACACCCCGGCAAAAACGATAGAGCCAATCAGACGAAACAGTTTACTTTTCATCGGGTATCTCCCATTTTCAGAAGGATTTCACTAAGTTAGGCCGTCATGTACCCTCGCAGGAAGCAGGCAGGACTTCACCTCGTGATGGTCACCTGCAAAGTGAGGTTGAGGGCAGCTACATCAAGACAGCGGTAAAACCATCTTTCGACAACCAAATTTGTTCGTGCGAATTGTTTGGACAAACAGAGAAAAGTTTGGAGAAAAGCGGCAAGCAACACTTGTACCTGATAAGCTTAAAATCTTATCGCATTGATAATCTTTAAGTTACAAGTTTAATTAGTGAAAGCAATCAGGCTTTTTGTCCATTTTTATGAACAGGATTGATTTTTTTGGATTCAATTTCCGTGGCTATCCAACGTTTTGCTTTTGATAGGGTATTGGATTGAAGATTGTGGGCTTTCTATGGTCAATGTTATTGCAAGATTAATTTGTAGGCCGCCACGATCAAGACGGCGGAAAGAATCCGCTTGATAATTGTCGGCGAAAAACGATTGCTTCCCAGGTAAGATCCGATAATTCCGCCGATGACAGCCGCCGGCAACAGTTTCCAGGCAAGTGGAGGTAACGCCTGACCATTGCTGACGACTCCTAAAAGTCCTGAGATCGAGTTGAGCAAAATGAACATGGCGGACACTGCCGCCACCGCTTTCGTCGTTCCCCAGCGCAGAAAAATCATCAGCGGCGTTAAAAAAATGCCTCCGCCAGTCCCCGTCAGGCCGGACAACAATCCCAGCACAGCACCCACGCAGAGCGCAGCCGGCACTGAGGGTTCGCGGATTTCTTTTTCTTCATTCGGCTGAATGAAAAAACGAACGGCTGAATAAAGCAGCGTCAATCCGAGCAGTACTTTCAGCCAATGCGTCGGCAGACTGATGCGTCCGCCTAAAAACGCCAGCGGAACCGACAGCGCCGCGAACGGCCAGAACAAGCGCCAGGAAAAATGTCCGGCGCGCCAAAATTGAAACGCGCCGATGCAGGCCACGAAAATATTCAGCACCAGCGCTGTTGGACGAATAACGGCGGCAGCCACTCCGGCCAAAGCCATCGCCGCGATGTAACCGGAAGCTCCTGCGTGTCCGACGCAGGAATACAGCAAAGCCACCACGGCGACGGCGAAAATCAGCAGCAGCGATTCAGGCGTCATGAAGTCTTCCTCAGTGCGCTGTTCCCAGCAGCACGGCGTTGATAAACAGCAGTTCCGTCGCTTCGGCGTAAGCGCGATAATTCGGGTCTTCGGCAAAGGCTATGATGTGCCCTTGCCCAAGCGGCTGATGAATCAAAAACGCTTTTTGCTGAAGCAGCGCCAGCGACTCCGGCCAGACAAAGCCACTGGCCAGCAAGCTGTCTTTTTTGGCGTAGACGCCAACGTTGCGCCCGCGATCCAGCTTGATGGGCGAAAAGACTCGCGTGCCTTCGACCAGCGCCTGAATCTCACCGTCCGTGCCTGCGCTGAGCCAATGCTCTTCGTCAAGTTTGACGCGCAGAATCGCGCCCGGAATCAAATCGGGCGATTCGCGCAAAGGCTGAATGGCTTGATCGTAATCGGCGGGGCGACCCGCTCCCGGCGGACGCGGCGCGTCGCTTTCCGGACTGCCGTCGCGGAATTCGGTTCGCGTTTCCAGCAACGCAGTGTTTTCCCGCGCAGCCCAGCGCGAAGCTTCGCCAAGCGTAATCAGCGTCCCGCCCAGCGCGATCCAATCCTTGATTCGCCGCACGCTGTCCGCCCCCAGCGCCGCTGCGTAATTGCCGGCAGGCAGAATCAGCACGTCATAGCGCCGTAAATCCACGCGCCCTAATGAATTTGTCCGCACGGCAGTAACCGTTTGGCCGTAACGACGTTCAAGTACGAAGCGCGCCCAGCCTGCGGACAAACTGCTGGTCGGTGCATCCCACGCCAGTAACACACGCGGGGCTTTCAACGTGACGACTTGATTGCTGCCCAGCGCGGAACCGCCGCTGGAAAATGCGCTGTCGAGTTTGACTATTTCCGCGCCATGTTTTGCGGCAATCGCCGAAAGTTTGGCTTTCAACTCCGCTCCGTTTTCAGACAGCCGCAAGAAAGCCGTGCCGCGTTCAAATTTGCGCCCGCCGAGTGTGAACGGCTCTTTCAGAAAGCGTACACGCAAGCCGCTTTGCAAAGCTTCGATCACAGCCGCCGCCGAAGTCGCATTCCACGGCAAGGCATAACCGACCGTCGCATCGGGCAAGGTCACGGCGATTTTCAGCGAATCCAAACTCACTGCTGAAGCTTTGGCGTTGACGGCAGTGGATGCGGCCAGACATTCCACGTCGTAAAGCATCGCCTGATTCCAGGCTGTCGTGTCGTAAATCTGATCCGGCTGGCGACGTTTGCGGCGTTCTTCCTGTTCCTTGATGAATTCGGCGTTCATAGGAACTTGCGCATCCAGCAGATTGCGCACCAATGCGCCGGCGGGTTGCGGCAGCGGGACAATGTAAGTTCCGGCGGGCAATGTGCGGCCGTTGAAATTGACAGGCTCTTCGGCGCGCTGCACGTTGACGCCGTTGCTGAGCAGCATTCGCACCAAGCGTTTTGTCTGGCCGGTGTCGAAGCCGGGCGGCAATAAATAAGCTTTGGTTTCGCCTGCGCCAGCGTGGCGACGAAATTCTGCAAATTCGCGCAACAGCTTTTCACGATTGCGCGAGGCTGTTGCCATCGTCGAAAGCGCCGCCGTGAAATGTTCAACCGCGCCATCCCGATAAGTCAGCAAGTCGCCGTTCGACCGGCGATAAACCAGTCCGCGCGCCGAGCCTTTTTCAAACGTCATGCCGACAGCGCCTTGCGCCATCGGCCACGACACGCCGTAGCCGGGATAAAAGGCGTCGAAAACTTCGCGGTTGAAATAAGCAAAACCGCGTTCGTCAAAGCGCGCGGCGTTGGCTTGGCCGAAAATATTGACCCAGCTTTTCTGCCCTTCGGTCATGTGCGGATTGGGCGGTTCGGCGGTCGGCGGAAAGTAGTAGGTCGAATCGCCGCCCATCTCGTGCAAATCGGCGACGACTTGCGGCTGCCATTCCAGCAGCAGTTTGACGCGGCCTTGCGATTCGGGGTGATTCTGCGCGAACCAGTCGCGGTTCAAATCGAACAGGTAATGATTGCTGCGTCCGCCCGGCCAGGGTTCGTCGTGTTCGGCGGAAGCAGGATCAGCGTCCGGCGTCATCGCCTGCCCCATCAGGTTTTGGAAAACGAAACGCCCCCGCCCGTCAGGGTTTTGCATCGGATCAATAATGACCAGGGCTTCGCGGCGAATCAGGTCCACGACGGCGTCGCCCTGCGCGGCCAGCAGATGGTAGGCCTCGGCCATTGCCGCTTCGCCCGAAGAAATCTCGTTGCCGTGAACGCCGTGAACCAGCGCGACGACCACCGGCAATTCGCGCGCGAGCTTTGCCACATCGGTCGAAGCGGAAGGATTGGCCAACTGCTTCAAACCCGTTTTGATTTGTTCCAACTGTCGAATGCGTTCCGGCGTGGCGACGATCAAGGCGTAAAGCTCGCGCTTTTCCCAGGTCTCGGCGTATTTGATCAGCTTCGTGCGATCGGGCGCGGCTTCGTGTAAGGCTTTCAGATAACGGATGATTTCT
>CAZRXE010000061.1:0-4428 GCA_964603695.1 uncultured Heliomicrobium sp. | reverse complement strand
GCGTGGGAATCGCGAACGCTCGCACGCTGGAAGCGATGCCTACCCGGGTTTGAGCAGTTACGGGGTTAATCGTAATACTCCAATCCCAGGTGAGTAATCAGTTCTTCGCCGCGCAGATGTCGCAGAGTGTTTTTCAATTTCATCAATTGAATGAACAGATCGTGTTCGGGATAAAGCTGCGGCGCGCACATCGGCGATTTGAAATAAAACGACAGCCATTCCTGAATGCCGCGCATGCCTGTGCGCTGCGCCAGGTCCATAAACAGCGCCAAATCCAGCACAATCGGCGCGGCCAGAATCGAATCGCGACAAAGGAAATCAATCTTGATCTGCATCGGGTAACCCAGCCAGCCGAAGATGTCTATGTTGTCCCAGCCTTCTTTGTTGTCGCCGCGCGGCGGGTAATAGTTGATGCGCACGATGTGCGAAAAGTCGCTGTAAAGCTCCGGGTAAACTTCGGGCTGCAAGATGTGTTCGAGGACGGAAAGTTTCGATTCTTCTTTGGTTTTGAATGAACCGGGATCGTCCAGGACTTCGCCGTCGCGGTTGCCCAGGATGTTGGTCGAATACCAACCGTGCAGTCCCAGCATTCTGGCTTTCAAGCCCGGCGCGACCATCGTCTTCATCAAAGTCTGGCCGGTTTTGAAGTCCTTGCCGCAGATCGGCAGGTTTTGTTGTTCCGCCAGTTGCGTCAACGCTGGAATGTCCACGGTCAGATTGGGCGCGCCGTTGGCGAAACCGACGCCGGATTTCAGCGCGGCGTAGGCGTAAATCATCGAAGGCGCAATGGCTTTGTGATTGGCCTGCATGGCTTTTTCAAAACTCGCCAGCGTTTTGTGAACGGCGTGCTGTTTGATGAATACTTCGGTCGAAGCGCACCAGACCATGACCATCCGCGAACAGTTATGTTTCTTTTTGAAGTCGGCGATGTCGGCCATCAATTGCAAGGCCAAATCCATCTTGCTTTCGCCCTCCTTGACGTGCGTGCCGTTCAGACGTTTGACGTATTCCTGATCGAACACCGCCGACATGGGCTTGAGCCGGGAAAGCTGCGGTTTTAATTGCAACAAAATCTCTTTTTCCAGCACGCCGGCGTGCAAGGCTGCTTCGTAGGCGTTCTCTTCAAAAATATCCCAGGTTCCAAAAACCAGGTCATTCAAATCGGCCAGCGGCACGAAGTCTTTAATCAGCGGCGAACGACCTTCGGTGCGTTTGCCCAGCCGGATGGTTCCCATTTGCGTCAAACTGCCGATGGGTTTGGCCAGCCCTTTTTTGATGGCTTCAACGCCGGCGATGAAGGTGGTGGTGACTGCGCCCATGCCCACGAGCAGAACGCCCAATTTGCCTTTCGGCTCCGCGATAGTTGCGCCTTTTTCGATCATAATTGCACTCTCCTTGTTAGATGAAACGTGGTTTGAATCTTCCGGAAGACTAAGCGAAGGCGTCGGCGGAATCTTGCGCGATCTTGCGGATTCTTGTCGTTGGCTTGCGGTGTGCTTGCGTTGGTCACTAAGTTGGCAACACGTATAATCATTTTGCCGGAGGAGGACAGCATGATTGAACCGTTAAAGCCGAGGGTTTACATAGAAACCAGTTTAGTCAGCCATCTGGTCGCGCGCCGCAGCCGCGAGTTGATTGTCGCGGCACGACAACAATTGACGATTGATTGGTGGGAAAATCAACGCGACAAGTTCGAGCTTTTCATTTCTGAAACCGTTTTACAGGAAGCCCGGCGAGGTGATGCCGATGAAATCAACAAGCGATTGAGCATACTCAACCCTCTTACGTTGTTGGATGTTACAAATGAATCGTTACAGTTGGCGAATGAGTTGCTCAAACGCGGCACGTTGCCGACCAAAGCTGCGGTTGATGCTGTTCACATTTCGGTTGCGACCGTTCACAAAATGGATTATTTGCTGACCTGGAATTGCAAGCACATCGCCAACGCCCACGTCAGGAAAATGGCCGGACGCTTCTTTCGTGAGGCTGGTTATGAGCCGGCAGTTAGCTGCACCCCGGAAGAATTAGGAGAAGATTTATGACAAACGATCCGATTATCGAAGAGCTACATCAAATCCGCGAAGAGATAGCGGCTGAATTTAACTACGATGTGTTTGCCATCGGCGCAATGTTGCAAGTCAGGCAGCAAGAAGAGGGAAGGCCGGTTGTTTCTTTTAGTGTCAAACCTGCCGAAGCTGAGCCTTTGCTCAATGACAAAGTCATTCCGCAATCTGCCTGATTCGACGCCATACCCAGTGAATAGAGGTTCTCTCCCAAAGAGCCTGTTTTGTTTTGGGCGTGTAGCGACATTCCAGAACTCAGTGATGTTTTGGGGAATCACACAGCCAACATCGCCACTCGTTTTCAGCACAGCTAAGACAGCCAGAGTTTCGGCATGCATCCAGTGCCCTGGTTCCGCCAGGCGAAGCAAGATATTGGTGTCTGCCAGATAGAGCATTATCGTCCATCGTCCCCGTAAATAGCCTCGCGACTATCATCCAAAAGAACAGGCGTATTTGGATCATGACTCGCCGCCCAAGCATTCAATTCCCGAATCCATTCCTCGGTTGTCGCCGTTTCATAAAACGGGCGCTCCGGCGTTTCCCTCGGCAACGCGAGTTCGTCAATCGAATGCCGTCCGTTCACGGGAAGAAGCCGCGATAACAATGCGGCAAGCGTTTCTCCTTGAGTCTCGGCCTCGCTTTTCAGTGTTTGGCAGCGGCGGACTGGTCAATTTCAATAGTCGTCATTTGAACACTCATACAATGCCTTCCTCTCGGCATACATCTTCAAAATCTGATCGCGGAGGGCAAGCGGCGCGCATCTTTTTTGCCGATGCTCCCGGTTTCCTCCCTTTCTAGGATAGGTCTTCTCGGCTACAATCCCGGCCTTGCAACGGTTTATCCAAATTTCAATCTTCGACATTCCTGACTTCAACACATTGCGAAGGAGCACTTCATGAGCAGTCTGATTCCGCAAAAAGAACATAAATTCACCTTTGGCCTTTGGACGGTGGGCAATCCGGGGCGTGATCCGTTCGGCGAGCCGACGCGCGCCGCCATTTCCGCGCCGACCATTGTTAAACGGCTTTCCGAACTTGGCGCTTACGGCGTCAACTTTCACGACAACGATTTGATTCCGATCAATGCCACGGCGGCGGAGCGCGACAAGCTGGTTCACGATTTCAAACAGGCACTCAACGATTACGGCATGACCGTGCCGATGGCGACGACGAATCTGTTCGGCGATCCTGTGTTCAAAGACGGCGCGTTCACCTCGAACGATCCGCGCGTCCGGCTCTATGCCATTCAGAAAACCATGCAATCCATGGATTTGGGCGCGGAAGTCGGCGCGAAAATTTACGTTTTCTGGGGCGGACGCGAAGGCGCGGAAGTGGACGCCGCCAAAGACGCCCGCGAAGCCATCAAATGGTTCCGCGAAGCCATCAACTTCCTCTGCGAATATTCGATCTCGCAAGGTTACGGCTACAAATTCGCGATGGAAGCCAAACCGAACGAACCGCGCGGTGATATTTACTTCCCGTCCACCGGTTCTTATCTCGGTTTCATCAACACGCTGGATCATCCCGAAATGGTCGGCGTCAACCCGGAAGTCGGCCACGAACACATGGCCGGATTGAACTTTTATCACGTCGTTTCGCAAGCCATCGAAGCCAATAAACTCTTCCACATTGACCTCAACGACCAAAAAGGTTGCCGCTTCGATCAGGATTTGCGCTTCGGTTCGGAATCACTGAAAGGCATGTTTTTCCTGGTCAAGCTGCTGGAAGAAGCCTACGACGGGCCGCGCCATTTCGACGCTCATGCTTATCGCAGCGAAGACGAAGAAGGCGTCTGGGATTTCGCGGCGGGCTGCATGCGCACTTACTTGATCCTGAAGGAAAAGGCCGCGCAGTTTCAGGACGATTCGGAAATCCAATCGCTGTTGGCGGAGATCAAATCCTCCGATCCGAATTTCGATGCGATTCCCGTCAAGTTCACGCCTGAACGCGCGCAACAAATCAAGGCGCTCGATCTGGATCGCAACGCGCTGGCGAAAAAGAAACTGCCTTACGAAAAACTCGATCAGTTGGTCGTTGACCTGCTGCTCGGCGTTCGCTGATTAAACGCGGGACAGATTTCAATCTGTCCCGCGTTTCCCTTCTCGCAATGAACCATCGCAAATTCAATCACACAGACTTCGCCTGTTCCGAAATCGGTTTGGGCTGCTGGCAATTAGGCGGCGGCGATTGGGGCGAGGTTTCCGACGAGCAAGCTTTCGACATTCTGGCGCAAGCTGTTGATTCGGGCGTCAATTTCCTGGACACGGCGGATGTTTACGGCGGCGGGCGCAGCGAAACGCTGATTGGTCGCTTTCTGAAATCAACTTCTGCCGAAGTTTTTGTCGCCACCAAGCTCGGCCGGAAAT
>CAZRXE010000060.1:0-4484 GCA_964603695.1 uncultured Heliomicrobium sp. | reverse complement strand
GTCGCGTCAGGAAGTGCGGACGCAGGGAAATGCCAAGTTCGCGTTGGCCGTAAAGTAAGCGCGTGGCGCTCATCCCGCTTTTCAAACGGGTGAAAAGTTCGGCCGTCAGCGAATCGTCGCCTGCTAAAAGATCGTGGTACTCGGCAATCGCTTTCTCGCGCATAACAACCGTTGCTTACCAAGCTTTATGCCAGAGGACGTGGGACGGGCGTTAGCCTGTCTGCATTGGCGACAGGCTAACGCCCGTCCCACGTTTGCGGCTGGCGAACAACGGCTTATGAACTGTTCCCAATCCTGGTTCGGCGATTGCACGGTGATAGGCGTAAGTCGTTATTTGCAGGGTTGAGCGGGGGGAAATCCTCAATGAACCAAAAAATTACGCAGAACACCGCGACTTTCCGCAGTTGCAGTTTCGTGAATGCAAGATCGGCTTACAGCAGTTTTCAGGCGGTAAAGCTTAAACGTCCGAATATTTTCAAGAAGGGAGCAGAATATGTTTAAGAAGCTATCCATCATTATCTTCTTCGCATTCTTTGCTGCCGTCGCAATTCTTGGTTCCGGCGTCAGCGCCGTTTCGTCGCAGGACACGTTGGCGGATTTCAAAGACAACAATTGCGTGACCTGTCACGCGCGGTTGTCCAATCCGTACCGGCTGACCAGCCGCTACGCCGAATGGCACATTTCTATGCACAAGGACAAAACCATCGGCTGCGAGAAATGCCACGGCGGAGATCCGGCAATCAAAGAGGAGAAACAGGCGCATGTCGGCGTCGTTCCTCCGCAGGATGTCAGAAGCAGATTGCATCAAAAGAATCTGCCGGAAACCTGCGGCGCTTGCCATCAATCCATCGTCAGTTCGTTTGTTGAAAGCAGGCATTACCAGAAGCTGAAGGACGCCGGCATCGGGCCGAGTTGTTCAACCTGCCACGTCCACATGGCTTCACAGGTGCTTTACACGCCGGAAGAAACGGCGCAAATGTGTTCCACCTGCCATAACTCGCCGAACCGGTTAATGCCGCTGCGCCCGGAAATTCCGCAACAGGCCAACGAAGTGATGCAAGCCATTCGCCGCGCTAACACCGTGGTGATGTGGGCCGACCGGCTGATTGAGCAAGCGCAAGCCAAAAAGCTGGACATCAGCGACGAAAAGAAAGAACAGCAAATCGCCCGCGCGGTCATGGCCGAAGCCAAGACCAGTTGGCATGCGTTCAATCTGGAAGTCGTGCGCAGGAAGGCCGACGACGCTTTTGAAATGAGCAGCAAGGTCAAGGACTCGTTGCGAGCCAAGCTTTATCCGCAATAACCATCATCAGGAATCATCACCTCTTGCGCTGAGCAAGGAGCAGCTTATGCGAATCTTAAAAACAGCTCTTGTCATCTGTTTTCTACTGGCACCGGTGTCGCCCCCCGTGATGAAACGGATCGCGGCGCTGACGGCCAAAACCAGCAACTCCTCCGTCGAAGCCGCCACGGTTCCGGCGGAGAAAAAAAGAGCGCCGGTTGATCCCGCCAAATATGTCGGCAGCGAATCCTGCGCCGAATGTCACGGCGCGGAAGCGACGCATTACGCACTGACGGCGCACAGCAAAACCAAATTCGCCAGCGACAAAGTGGACTTGCACGGCTGCGAAGCCTGCCACGGCGGCGCGCGCGATCACGTAGACTTTTACCTGAAGATTCAGAAGCTCAACGAAGCCGGCAAGGAAGACGAAGCCACCGCCTTGATGAACGACACCACCAAGATGACCGCCGCCAAGATGCTTTCCTTCAAGGAAATCGGCTCGGCGCAGGCTTCCGAGACCTGCTTGAAATGCCATGAAGGTTCGCAGGGGCGCAGCGAGGAACGCTTCAATTACCGCCGCAGCGAACATTCACGCCACGGCGTTTCCTGCCTCGATTGCCACTCTTCGCACGAACCGAAGCGAACGGAGTTTCTGTTGAAAGGCACTGAACCCGGCATGTGCTACACCTGCCACGCCGAACAGAAAGCTTCCTTCGCCAAACCTTTCCACCACAAAGTTCCCGAAGGCGGCATGAAATGTTCCGATTGCCACAACCAGCACGGCGGCTTTATGGGCAAGTCCCTGCGCAATTCGGTGACGGGCGATTCGGCCTGCGTTAAATGCCACGCCGATAAACAAGGCCCGTTCGTGTTTGAGCACGCACCGGTCAAGGTCGAAGGCTGCCAGTCCTGCCACACGCCGCACGGTTCGACCAATCCGAAATTGCTGACGCGAAATCTGGTGCGCTTCCTGTGCATCGAATGCCACTCGAACACGCCGGAACTCGCCGGCGACGGCGCGGGCTTGGGAACGCAAACTCCGACCGGACACGACTTGACGCAGCCGCGTTATCAGAACTGCACGGTCTGCCACATTGATATTCACGGGTCGAACAAGGAACGGTTCTTCCGCTAAGAGGAAAGGAGGCATCAAATGAAAAACACTCATCGCACAATTGCAGCATGGCTTTCCCGAACTCTGGCGGGAGTCGCCGCGGCGTTGTTGATCGCCGCCGGCGCAGTCGTTTTCGCGCAAACCGTGGAGAAAGCCGAAACCAGTCAACAGGCGCGCGAACCGGAAAGCGAACTGGAACGCGCCAAAGCCATCGTCAGCAAACCCGGCGAAAACAAACCCAGCAAACCCGAAACCGGGCGCACCTGGGGCATTTATTCCACCACCAGCACGCTCGAACTCGGTTATCGCTTCGTTGATGCGCGCGGCAGTGTGGATCGGTACCTGTCAGACGTGAACGTGCGCGACGGGTTCCGCGTGCTGGAATCTTCGCTGGATATGCGCGCGCGGCCCGGCACCGGAGTGCTGTTCGATTTCCTGCATGCCGATGTGAACAACGCGGGCGGAGATCAAAGTCAGAACTTTTCGCTGCGCATGGACAAAACGCGCTGGTATCGTTTTGACAGTCACGTCCGGCGGTTCAACTACTTCCGTTCGCCGGGGCCGAACTTCGCGCTCGGCTTCCGCGATTACGATCTGCGGCAGCAAGTGTCGGATTTCAATCTGCGATTGTTTCCGCAACGTGCCATCCGCATCAACGCCGGTTATGCGCGCAGCATGGCCAAAGGCCGTTACAACCCGACCTACAGTTTTCAACGAGACATCTTTCAACTGTTCGGCGACACGCGCTGGGAAGCCAATGATTACAGGCTGGGAATGGACGCCACTTACCATAAGTGGGATTTCAATGTTGAACAGCTTTACCGTAATTTCCGCAACGATCCAAATATCACTTCCAGACCCGGCGGCGATTTGGGATTCAACCCGACGGACAATGGTCGGGTGACGGCGCTGGCGCGCGTCACGCCGCAACGTTCGCGCGCGCTGGTGACGCGGGCGGGCTTACGTGGAAACATCGCCGACCGTTTGCACGTCGTCATTCGCGGCTTGCACGACGATGAGCGGATGCGCGCGGCTTACAACGAACTGGCCAGCGGTCGCGACAACAACGGCGTGACGCTGGTTTCCAACAACCTGTTCCTGACCGGGCAGGGAGGCATCATCGAACGCCCCAGCACACGGTTCGACGCCGCCGTCAGTTTCGACATCAACCGCCATCTGACGGTGAGCAACACTTTCGGCTACAACACATTCAGAATCGCCGGCGACACGGAAATTCAGACGACGACCATTCGCCAACCGGCCACCGGCCCGCAAACCACTTCCACTTCCAGAGTCCAGGCGACGGGTTACATTACGGACCTTGAGGCTTATACCAACACGCTGGAACTAAACATGAACTGGGGTCGGAAGTTCAGCGCCAATCTGGGTTGGCGCGCCATGCAGCGCGATGTAACCATCGCCAGCAATTACTTCACTGCCACCAGCGCCGTTTCGGCGACCAATCCCACCATCACTAATGAAAGCGAATCCATCGGCACGCATGCCTTCATCGGGGGAATGCGTGTGCGCCCGACCAAAGCGACCAGCTTTATGTTGGATGTCGAAAAGGGGCAGAACAACAATTCCTTCGTGCGCATCAACCCCCTGGATTACACCCGCGTTCGCGTTCGGGCGCAGGTGCAGGCCACGGACAAGCTGGGCTTCGCCGGCACGTTCACCTCAATGGATCGCACCAATCCGACGCCACAGGTCGAAAACGATTCCAATTCCAGAAGCTACACAGTGGCCGTCAACTACGAGCCGAAATCGAGACTGTGGATTGACGCCGGCTACGATTATCACGACCTGTACGCAACGGGGAACATCCTTTACACAACGGTCATCAACAACGTCACTTCGCGCGTTTCCGGCAAATCGCTTTATTACGCGCGGATCAATTCCCTTTACGCCAACACGCGCTTCGGGCTGACCAATCGGCTGGATCTGCTGATGGTTTACTACTACATCATGGATCGCGGCGCGCCATCGGTGTCGCTGGGACCTAACGACATTGTCAGCACCTATCCGCTGCGGCGACACAACCCGGAAGTCCGCCTGGCCTACCGGTTCAACAATAGCGTTACCGGT
>CAZRXE010000059.1:0-2968 GCA_964603695.1 uncultured Heliomicrobium sp. | reverse complement strand
GGCAAGCTGCGCAGCTTCGTCAATGTCTTCGTCAACGATGAAGACATTCGCGGTCTGCAAGGCGAAAACACGCCGGTGACGGAAAGCGACGATGTCAGCATCATTCCCGCCATTGCGGGCGGAAGCGAGTTACCGGACCTGACCAAAGACGAAATCGCGCGCTACAGCCGGCATTTGATAATGCCCGAAGTCGGCATGGAAGGTCAGCGCAAGCTGAAAGCCGCCAGCATTCTGCTGATTGGAACTGGGGGACTGGGTTCGCCGCTGGGCTTGTATCTGGCGGCGGCGGGCGTGGGGCGCTTGGGATTGGTGGATTTCGACGTGGTGGATCACAGCAATCTGCAACGTCAGATCATTCACGGAACCAAAGACGTGGGCCGTCCGAAAATTCAATCCGCCAAAGATCGCCTTTCCGACATCAACCCACACATTCAGATTGATACTTACGAAACGGCGCTGCGGGCAGATAACGCGCTCGACATCATCAAAAACTACGACATAGTCATTGACGGCACTGACAATTTCCAGACGCGCTATTTGGCCAACGACGCCAGCGTGTTGCTGGGCAAGCCAAACGTCTACGGTTCGATCTTCCGTTTCGATGGGCAGGCGTCTGTCTTTTATCCGGGCGGCGGCGGGCCTTGCTATCGCTGCTTGTACCCGGAACCGCCTCCGCCGGGCTTGGTTCCTTCCTGCGCGGAGGGCGGCGTGTTGGGAATTCTGCCCGGCATCATCGGCGTCATTCAGGCCACCGAGGCCATCAAACTCATCATCGGCGAAGGCGAACCGCTGATTGGACGCTTGCTGCTTTTCGACGCCTTGAAGATGAAGTTCCGCGAACTGAAACTGCGTCGCAATCCCGAATGCCCGCTCTGCGGCGAAAACCCGACGATCAAAGAGTTGATTGATTACGATGCTTTCTGCGGCATCACGCCGCCGGAACCGGCTCCCAAAGTCGAAGCGGTTTCGGATTGGGAAGTCACTCCCGCGCAACTCAAAGCCGAACTCGACGGCGGTCGCAAACTGACGATCATTGACGTGCGCGAACCGCACGAATGGCAAATCGGTAATCTGGAACAATATGGCTCGAAGCTGATTCCGCTGGGACAATTTCCGTCGCGCGTCAGCGAACTGAATCCCGACGAAGACATTGTCGTCCATTGCAAAATGGGTGGCCGCAGCGCCAAAGCTTACGGCGTGCTGAAAGACGCAGGCTTCCAGAAGATTCGCAATCTGAAGGGCGGCATTCTGGCCTGGGCCGATCAAGTGGACTCGAACATGCCGAAATACTGATGCCGCAACTTCCCGTCATCAACATCAGCGGATTGAGCGGCGATGCGAAAGATCGCCACTCGGTCGCTGAACAAATACACGCCGCCTGTTGCGAATTCGGCTTCTTTTACGTTACCGGTCACGGCGTTGACGAAGCCTTGCAGGCGAGGCTGGAAACACTCAGCCGCGAATTTTTCGCGCAGCCGCCCGAAACCAAACTTCAAATCCGCATGGCGCTCGGAGGCCGTGCCTGGCGCGGTTACTTTCCCGTCGGTGACGAACTCACCTCCGGTCAGCCCGATCAAAAAGAAGGAATCTATTTCGGCGCGGAACTCAGCGAAGACCATCCGCTGGTCAAAGCCGGAATGCCGCTGCACGGGCGCAATTTGTTTCCCGCGCTGCCCGGCTTTCGCGAAACGGTGCTCGAATATCTGGATGAAATGACGCGCCTCGGCCATCGTTTGATGACGGGCATCGCGCTCAGTCTGGGTTTGGAAGAAAGCTACTTCGCAGACCGCTACACCGCCGATGCGCTGACGCTGTTTCGCATTTTCAACTACCCGTCATTGGCTGACAGCCCGCAAGCCTGGAGCGTGGGCGAACACACTGATTACGGCTTACTGACGATTCTGAAACAGGACGATTCCGGCGGTTTGCAGGTGAAGTCTAAAACCGGATGGATTGAAGCGCCGCCGATTGAAAATGCCTTCGTCTGCAACATCGGCGACATGCTGGATCGAATGACCAGCGGCCTTTATCGTTCGACGCCGCATCGCGTTCGCAATCAATCCGCGAACAACCGCCTTTCCTTTCCCTTCTTCTTTGATCCGAATTTCAATGCCGAAGTGAAGCCGATTCAGTCAGCCCTGATTCCGCCGGACGACAGCGGGCAGCGTTGGGACAAGGTCAGCGTTCACGAATTCAGCGGAACTTACGGCGAGTACCTGCTTGGCAAAGTTTCCAAAGTGTTCCCCGATTTGAAACGCGAAGTGCTGTGACGGCGTTTCGCCGCGCGACGATCCGCGCTTGACGGATTGGCCGCGATACTGAAACTTTGGCCGACGCTTTGGAAAACCCGCGCGACATTTCTTTTTCCTGAAATCTGTCGCAAGGTGTCATCGCTTCACGCTGAACAAACATGCCCAAACAACAAATATTGCTGAGCGCCGTGCTGGCCGTGATGATGTTTTCCGTCGCGCTGGACATAAGACTGCGGGAATTTCGGGATGTCGCGCGCAAGCCGTTGCCGATTCTTTGCGGGCTGATTGCGCAGTTCGGGTTGCTGCCGAGCTTCACCTGGTTGGTGACCTTGTTGGTGAATCTGCCGCCGAATGTCGAAGCCGGAATGCTGCTAGTGGCGGCGTGTCCGTGCGGGAGTTTGTCGAACTTCGTGACCTATTACGGGCGCGGCAACACGGCGCTTTCGCTGAGCATGACGGGCGTGGCGAGTTTGTTGGCGCTGGTGTTGACGCCGTTCAATTTCAGTTGGACGGTGGCGTCGAATCCGGCGACGGCGGCCTGGTTGCGCAGCATTGATATTGACCCGAACGGCATCTGGATCAGTCTGATTTTTATTCTCGGCATTCCGTTGACGCTGGGGTTGTTGGCGCAACGCTTCGCGCCGAAGTTGACGGCAAGCATCAAAAAGCCGCTCGGTGTGTTCGGCGTCATCTCGCCGTTCAACTTCCCGGTCGCG